>JADGOP010000021.1 GCA_017882935.1 Actinomycetota bacterium | reverse complement strand
CGTTGCCCTTGGTCGCCAGCCACATGCCGAGGAACCCGATGGAGGCCGAGAACAGGGCGCCGACGAGGAAGCAGGCCGTGCGGACGGCCCCCGACGTGGCGAACGGGAGGGCCACCGCGCCGCCGGGCTTCTTCAGCTCGACCGAGGTGACGAAGACGACGACGGCGAGCGGGATCACGATCATCGCGATGGTGCGGAACTGCCGCTTGATGTACGCCATGGCACCCTCGTGGATGAACCCGGCGATCTCCTGCTGCGCCTCGCTCCCGGGGTCGGCAGCCAGCACCCCGCGCATCAACGCGTAGGCCACGACGAGCGACACGATGCCGATCACGAGGGAGATGACGAGGAGGGCGGTGTCGCGGCCGGCCAGGTCGAAGACCTGGTAGCCACCTTCCGCCGCGAGCACGTGGAGCATGGTGTGGTTCCTTGACGCGGAATCGTAGGAGTGGTGCAGGGTGGGTCCGGCGAGGGCGCGCGGGCAGGCCGCGGCAGCCCCCGACGGGCAGAAAACCCGAACTTGGCTACTACGGATGGCCCCTCCGTGGCAATCTGACACTTCCTTGCGGAACCCTCACAGGTTCCTCACATCTGCGGCCTAGAACTGCTCGCATGACCTCGCGCACCTCCCTCCACCGCCTCCGCCCGGTGCGGAGCCTCGCCACGATCCTCGTCATCGGGGTGATGACCGGCATGCTCAGCGCCTGCCTGGCCACACCGGGGAGCACCTCGCAGGTGGTCAAGATCGACCAGACCGACGTCAGCGGCTGGCACTACGACTACTACGAGAACCGGGCCTACCCCTGCTCGATCAGCGGCTACCAGACGTTCGCCATCGGGACGAAGATCGGCTCCCCGAGCACCGACGCTCGCCCGCTCTGGGTGAAGATGCGCGGCGGCGGCTTCGGCTACTTCGACAGCACCGGCACGCCTCAGCCGACCGCCGGGAACATGTCCGAGATCAGCCTCACCGACCTCCTCACGTTCGACACGCCCGGGCTCATGCAGCAGGTCAAGGACGCCCCCGAGGGGTTCCGGGTGATGCTCGTGTCGATGTGCAGCCACGACCTGTACGGCGGCAACAACACCGCCGACCCGTACAACCCCAACCTCGACGCCGGTGGCAAGCCCCGCCTCACCAACGGGCTCGTCTCGGCGAAGGCCGCCATCCAGTACACGACGGCTCAGTACCCCACCACCAAGTTCTTCCTGCACGGCACGAGCGCCGGTGGCGCCGGGACGTTCGCGGTGGCCTGGGCGCTGCAGCTCCAGGGCCTGCCGCCGGCGGGCATCGTGTCCGACTCCGGCGTCATCAACCCCGGTTGGGAGGCTGCCAGCAACGCCCAGGGGACGTGCGACGGCTACCCGAGCGACCACACGCCCGCCGACATCGCCGGCATCGCCGGTCGGGTCGACCCCGACGTGGCCAACCCGGCGAACGCGCCCGACAAGCTCATCAGCAGCGGGCAGCTCACCGTCCCGGTCATGCACGTGTGGAACCACGGCGACGTGAACTCGTGTGGCGAGACGCCCATGACCTGCACGCTCATCGACGGCTCGACCACCACCATGGGTGCGGCCGACTGCCGCCACGAGCTGGTGCGGGCGGCCATCGACGCCCAGGGCCCGACCAGCAGGTCGGCAAACATCGCGGTCTGCGTGGCCGGGGCGCAGGGCACCGGCCCGTGCTCCCAGCACGTGGTCACCACCCGGGCGCACCCGGTGAACACCGACCCGAACTCGCCGGCCGACTACCAGACGGCGATCCTCACCTGGGTGCGGGCCCGCCTGGCCGACCCGCCCCCCGCCTCCTGACCGTCGCGGTCAGCCCACCCCCGCACTTCTGGGGACGGATAGGTGCGCCTGGCGCTCATATCCGTCCCCAGAAGTGCGGGGGTGGGTGGCGTCAGGGCTTGCGGCTGAGGTACCGGCGGTTCTTCAGCTTGGCCCGCAGGTAGTCCTTGTTGAGCAGCGCGATGAAGTCGATCGGGATCTCCTTCGGGCACGCCGCCTCGCACTCACCGTGGTTGGTGCAGGAGCCGAACAGCTCCTCCATGGTGTCGACCATGGCCTCGGTGCGCTTGTAGCGCTCGGCCTGGCCCTGTGGGAGCAGGTTGAGGTGGGCGAGCTTGGCCGACGTGAACAGCTGCGCCGCACCGTTGGGGCAGGCGGCCACGCAGGCGCCGCACCCGATGCAGGCCGCGGCGTCGAACGCCGCGTCGGCGACCGACTTGGGGATCGGGATGAGGTTGGCGTCGGGGGCCGAGCCGGAGTTGACCGTGATGTAGCCGCCCGCCTCGACGATGCGGTCGAAGGCGCCGCGGTCGACGGCGAGGTCGCGGACCACCGGGAACGCCTCGGCGCGCCAGGGCTCGATCACGATGGTGTCGCCGTCGGCGAACTTGCGCATGTGGAGTTGGCAGGTGGCGGTGCCGCGCTGGGGACCGTGCGGCCTGCCGTTGATCATCAGCGAGCAGGTGCCGCAGATGCCCTCACGGCAGTCGTGGTCGAAGGTGATGGGCTCGCGGGACTGCTCGACGAGCCGCTCGTTGACCACGTCGAGCATCTCGAGGAACGACATGTCGA
Source organism: Actinomycetota bacterium (assembly GCA_017882935.1). GTDB lineage: Bacteria > Actinomycetota > Acidimicrobiia > Acidimicrobiales > Iamiaceae > JADGOP01. The sequence goes on along the minus strand of JADGOP010000021.1, from coordinate 10,238 downwards.
CGGAGATGCCGGGTGCGTCGTAGTCCTCGAAGGCACCAGGTGCGTCGGGCCCGGCCTGGCGCCACACCCGCAGGGTGAGGTTCAGCGTCCGGCCGGGCGCTGCGGGCGCGGGGGAGCCGGAGAGGGGTTCGGTGGCCGTCATCGCTACTTGTAACTCCTCTGGGCGAGGTGCACGTGCTTGAAGTCGAGGTGTTCCTTGTGCAGCTCGGCCGGGGTGTCGGGGCCGGTCCACTCCCAGGCTGCGACGTAGGCGAAGTTCTCGTCATCGCGCAGCGCCTCGCCCTCCTCGGTCTGGTGCTCGACGCGGAAGTGGCCGCCACACGACTCCTCGCGCTCGAGGGCATCGCGGCACATCAGCTCGGCGAGCTGGAAGAAGTCGTCGACGCGACCCGCACGTTCGAGCGACTGGTTCAGTGACCGGTCGTCGCCCAGCACACGGAGGTCGGTCTTGAACTCCTGGTACAGCGCGGGGATCTCCGACAGGGCCTTCTCGAGGCCGGGACGGCTGCGCTCCATGCCGCAGTTGTCCCACACGATGTGGCCGAGCTCGCGGTGGAACCAGTCGACCGACCGGGTGCCGTTGGTGGCGAGGTAGCCGCGGTAGCGGTCGGTGACCTCGGCCTCGGCCGCCTTGAACGCCGGGTGGTTGGTGTCGGCCAGCGGCTTGTTGAGGAGCGGGGCCAGCCCGTCGCCGATGGTGTACGGGAGGATGAAGTAGCCGTCGGCGAGGCCCTGCATCAGCGCCGAGGCGCCGAGGCGGTTGGCGCCCTGGTCGGCGAAGTTGGCCTCACCGATGGCGTAGAGGCCCGGGATGGTGGTCTCGAGGTGGTAGTCGACCCACAGCCCGCCCATCGTGTAGTGCGGGGCGGGGAAGATGCGCATCGGCTGCTTGTAGGGGTTCTCGTCGGTGATGCGCTCGTACATGTCGAAGAGGTTGCCGTAGCGCTCCTCGACCACCTGCGGGCTGAGGCGCTTGATGGACTCGGCGAAGTCGAGGTAGGCGCCGTTCCTCAACGGGCCGACGCCCTTGCCGGAGTCGACCTGCGCCTTGATGTTGCGCGAGGCGACGTCGCGGGGGACGAGGTTGCCGAACGAGGGGTACTTCCGCTCGAGGAAGTAGTCGCGCTCGGACTCGGGGATCTGGTCGGGGCCGCGGGGGTCGCCGGCCTTGGTGGGCACCCACACGCGGCCGTCGTTGCGCAGCGACTCCGACATGAGCGTGAGCTTCGACTGGAACTCGTCGCTCGACGGGATGCAGGTGGGGTGGATCTGGGTGTAGCAGGGGTTGGCGAACAGCGCGCCGCGGCGGTGGGCCCGCCATGCGGCGCTGACGTTGCACGCCATGGCGTTGGTGGACAGGAAGAAGGCGTTGGAGTACCCGCCGGTGGCCAGCACCACGGCGTGTGCGGCGTGCGACTGCACCTCGCCCGTGAGCAGGTCACGGGTGACGATGCCGGCGGCGCGGCCGTCGACCTGCACCACGTCGAGGAACTCGCAGCGGTTGTAGAGCTTCACCTTGCCGAGGCCGACCTGCTCGGCGAGGGCCTGGTAGGCACCGAGCAGCAGCTGCTGGCCGGTCTGGCCGCGGGCGTAGAAGGTGCGGCTCACCTGCGCGCCGCCGAAGGAGCGGTTGTCGAGCAGGCCGCCGTACTCCCGGGCGAAGGGCACGCCCTGGGCGGCGCACTGGTCGATGATGCTGTTGCTGACCTGGGCGAGCCGGTAGACGTTGGCCTCGCGGGAGCGGAAGTCGCCGCCCTTCACGGTGTCGTAGAAGAGCCGGTGCACGCTGTCGCCGTCGCCGTGGTAGTTCTTGGCGGCGTTGATGCCGCCCTGCGCGGCGATGGAGTGGGCGCGGCGGGGCGAGTCGTGGAACGTGAAGGCGCTCACGTTGTAGCCGAGCTGCGCCAGCGTGGCGGCGGCCGAGGCCCCGGCCAGGCCGGTGCCGACCACGATGATCTCGTACTTGCGCTTGTTGGCCGGGTTGACCAGCTTCATGTTGAACTTGTGCTCGTCCCAGAGCGTCTGGATGTCGCCGTCCGGGACCTTGGCGTCGAGGGTGATGTCGCTCATGGTCGTCTCCTCAGCCCACGTGCCCGACGACGCCGGCCTGCACCATGATCGGGAACGAGACGTTGACCACGGTGATGAGGCCGGCGAAGGCGATGGCGAAGCCGCGGCGCCACTTGTTGAACCGGGGGTTGTTCCACCCCAGCGACTGGAAGATGCTCCAGGCGCCGTGGAAGAGGTGCAGCCCGAGCGCCAGGTTGGCGACGATGTAGATCAGGGCCACGAGGGGTCGTTCGAGGCTGTGGGCCACGTTCTCGTAGGCCGCGCCCCGGTAGTAGTGGAAGCCGGTGCCGGTCCACGACAGGTCGAACAGGTGGAAGACGATGAACAGGCCGACGATGATCCCGGACCAGCGCATGGTGCGGCTGGCGTAGTTGGCGGCCACGTAGTCGCGCTTCGAGGCGTACTTCACGGGCCGGGCCTTGTGGTTGATGACGGTGAGGCCGTAGGCGGCGTGGATGTGCAGCACGAACGCCGTGATGAGCCCGAGGCGCAGCAGCCACAGGAAGAGGGTGCGGGGGAAGATCGGCACCAGGATCTGGCGCAGGAACTCGGCGTAGGTGTCGAACTCGGCCGGGCCGAGGTACATCTTCACGTTGCCCACCATGTGGGCGAACACGAAGCCCATGATCATGATGCCGGTGATGGCCATCACGTACTTCTTGCCCACGGCCGACCGGTAGAACTCGATCAGGAACGGGGCCCGCTTGCGGTTGGCGTCACGCGCGGTGCCGGTGACCGGGCCCCGGGTGTGCGTGGAGCTGGGTGCGGGAGTTGTCGCTTGCGCCATCCGTGGACGGGCCTCCGGTACGGGGAACTCTGGGTGCGGGGCACGACCTGACGGGTCGTCACCTGCTGCGATGGGACGCTAGTCCCGTGGTGGCGGCGATCGACAACCCGTGGCGGGGCGGTCCCGGACCGTGATCAGGGGGGTTCGACGAGAGCGGTGTAGTGGTTGTCGGCCTGCTGGCCGGTGGCCACGAGCGAGAGCTCGACCACGACCTCGCCGGCGTCCTCCGGCACGTCGACGTGCAGCCGGCCCACCAGCACGCAGCCGTCGACCGGGAGGTCGCCCTGCCAGCGGGTGGTGCGCTCCGTCGAGCCGGTGCGGACGGTGGCGGTGACCACGGCGTCGGGCAGCTCCACGTGGAGGTCGCTGACGGCGTGCACGTCGACGTGGAGGTGGCCACCCGCAGGGAGCGGCCCGGACGGCAGGTCGGCCACCACGATGACGGGCCGGCACGCGGCGACGAGCGCCTGGTGGGCCGGCTTCGGCCGTCCGTCGTGGTCGATCAGCGCGGCGCTGACGGCAGGGCGCGCGTCGGACAGGAAGAACGCGGCGAAGCCGCCGGTGGGGTGGTACTTGAGGACCCGCAGCGCCTCGACGTGGCGCCGGACAACCTCGGCTTGGTGACGCTGCGTGGCATCGCGCCAGGCGTCGAACGAGGGCGCATGTTGCGGAGGCGCGACCGCGTCGAGAGCGTCCCGCTCGAGGCCGTGGTCGCGCTCGAGGCGCTCCCAGTCGAGCTGCGGCCAGCGCGCCGGGTCGCAGAAGGCCGCGCTGTCGGGCACCGCCTGGGCCCCGAACTCGCCCACGAACCGCACGGCCCTCGGGAGCAGGCGGGCGAAGGCGGGCAGGTCGTCGACCCCGCCGTGGTGCCAACCGAACGGCGAGTGCAGGTCGGTGCCGTCGAGGGCGGGCGGGTGGGGCAGCACGCCCGAGTGCGCCACGACCGGCCGGGTGGGGTCGGCACCCGACAGCGCCCGGCGGATCGAGCGGTCGAGCACGCTGCGGTTCCAGCCGGGCTTCTCCTGGTCGAGGAGGTAGCGGGAGAACGACGGTCGGGCGTGGTCGTCGGCGGTCGGCAGGGCCTGGGGCCCGGCCGGCTCGTTGTGCCCGCACCAGATGGCGATCGACGGGTGGCTGCCGAGCAGGTCGACGGCCTGGCGGGCCTGGCGGACGGCCTGGCGCCTCACGCTGCGGTGGTAGCCCCACTGCAGCGGCAGGTCCTGCCACAGCAGGATCCCGGCGCGGTCGGCCGCGTCGTAGAGCGCAGGGTGGCCGATGTGGCCGTTCACCCGCAGCAGGTCGAGGCCGGCGTCGACGGCCGCGTGGATGTCGCGCTCGACGCGCTCGACGGTGGCCTCGCCGGGCGCGGCGCCGACGGGCCCGATGTTGGCGCCCTTGAGGAAGAGGCGCTCGCCGTTGACCGACAGCACCCAGTTGCGCAGCGCGATGGTGCGGAGCCCGATGGTGCGGTGGCGCTCGTCGCTGGGAGGCGCGCCCCCGGTGTCGGGCCCGCCGTCGCCGAGGAGGATCTGGAGGTGGACGTCGCGCAGTGGCTGCTCGCCGAGCGCCCGCGGCCACCAGAGGTCGGGCTGCTCGACGGGGACGGACCAGCGCACCCGGTTCTCGCCCGCGGCGAGGGGCTGCACCACGAAGTGCTCGACGTCGCCGATGGTGGTGCGCGCGGTGACCGACGTGGCCTCGGGGGAGTCGAGGACGACGTCGAGCGACACCACCGCCCGCTCGGCTGTGGCCTCGGTGCAGAGCACGCGCAGGCGGCGGATGGCGACGGGTCCCGTGCGGTGCACCCGGACCGGTTGCCAGATGCCGCCCGGGTTGGTCGACGGGGCGATGAAGGGGCCGTGCTGGTACACGCCCGTGAGGGCCCGCTTGGCGCCGAGGTCGGTCGGCGGCGCGCACGTCACCTCGATGCCGAGGGCGTGCTCGGTGCCCTCGGCCAGCCGGTCGGTGACCTCGAACTCGTGCGGGGCGAAGTAGCCCTCGGTGTCGCCGAGGTAGCCCCCGTCGAGCCACACGTCGCCCTGGTAGAAGAGGCCGTCGAGCACCAGCCACGCCCGCTCACCCGGGGCGCCGGCGGCCGCCTCGAAGCGGCGCCGGTACAGCAGTGGCCCGTCGGCGTCGGCGAACGCCTCGGCCGAGCGCCAGTGCCCCGGGACCTGCACGGGCGCCCACGCGGCGTCGTCGAAGTCGGGGTCGGCCCACACCCGCCGCAGCTCGTCGTCGGCCACCGCGGCTCGCCAGGTTCCGGCAAGCCGCAGGTCAGGTAGCTGCGAGCCGGCGGGCATGGCGGCCAAACCTACCGTCGTCCCGCCCGTCCGCTCTTTCTGGTGAGCCGGTAGGTTTGCCGCCATGTCGTCTCGCCCCGCGAACCTCGGTCAGCTCAAGGACTCCGGGTGGAAGTCCGTGCCCGTCAAGGAGGAGCTGCGGCGCAACGTCGTGGCCCGCATCCGCGAGGGCCGTCCCATCGTCGACGGCGTGCTCGGCTACGACGACACCGTGCTGCCGCAGCTCGAGACCGCGCTGCTGGCCGGGCACGACGTCATCTTCCTGGGCGAGCGCGGCCAGGCCAAGACCCGCGTCATCCGCTCGCTCGTCGAGCTGCTCGACGAGTGGCTGCCCATCGTGGCGGGCTCGGAGATCCTCGACGACCCCTTCGCCCCGATCTCCCGCTACGCCCGCGACCTCGTGGCCGAGCACGGCGACGACACGGTCATCGAGTGGGTGCACCGCTCGCACCGCTTCGGCGAGAAGCTGGCCACCCCCGACACGTCCATCGCCGACCTCATCGGTGAGGTCGACCCCATCAAGGTGGCCGAGGGTCGCTACCTCTCCGACGAGCTCACCCTGCACTACGGCCTCGTGCCCCGCACCAACCGCGGCATCTTCGCCATCAACGAGCTGCCCGACCTCGCCGAGCGCATCCAGGTGGGCCTGCTCAACGTGCTCGAGGAGCGCGACGTGCAGGTGCGTGGCTACAAGATCCGCCTCCCGCTCGACGTCTTCCTGGTCGCCTCGGCGAACCCCGAGGACTACACCAACCGCGGCCGCATCATCACGCCGCTGAAGGACCGCTTCGGGTCGCAGATCCGCACCCACTACCCGCTCGACGCCGAGACCGAGACGGCCATCGCCATCCAGGAGTCCACGCCGCTCGAGGTCGAGGGCCTGCGCCTGCAGGTGCCCGGCTTCATGGCGGGCGTGGTGTCGAGCATCAGCCAGCTCGCCCGGCAGAGCCCCAACATCAACCAGCGGTCCGGGGTGTCGGTGCGCATGACCGTCACCAACACCGAGGCGCTGCTCGCCAGCGCGGCCCGGCGTGCCCTCCGGCTCGGTGAGGCCGACGTTGCGCCCCGCATCTGCGACCTCGACGCGCTCGCGGCCTCCACCTCCGGCAAGGTCGAGCTCGAGTCGTTCGACGACGAGCGCGGCGGCGAGGTGCTCGAGCACCTGGTCAAGGCCGCGGTGCTGAGCGAGTTCCGCGAGCGCCTCCACCTCGACGAGATGCGCAACGTGCTCGAGGCCTTCGACGACGGCTCGGTGATCAACGCCGGCGACGACGTGGCCGTGGCCGACTACGTGGCCCTCGTCGAGCAGGTGCCCGCCCTCCGCGAGCCCGTCACCACCCTCACCGGTGGCGACGAGAGCCCTGCGGTGGTGGCGAGCGCCGTCGAGTTCGTCCTCGAGGGCCTGCACCTCTCCAAGCGGCTCAACAAGGACGCCGCCGGCGCTCGCGCCGCCTACCGCGCCCGCCGCTGACCCTCCCCCTCCGCGGTGTCCCTCCCGCGAATGTTCTGTGCGAAGCCCCGGATTCCGGGTACTTCTGGGGGTCACTTCGCGTGGAGAGGGCGCACTCAGGAGCCACGAGCGATCTCGGCGGCGAGGGCGGCGCTGGGCTTGGCGTCGCGGTCGCGGTCGAAGAGGCCCGACGGGGCCTGGAAGCCGCGCCGCCAGTCGTAGGCGTCGATGCCGGTGGAGTGGAAGAAGCCGCGCACGTCGATGCCGTCGTCGAGCGCGTCGTCGACGAGCTCGAGTGAGCGCCGCAGCAGGTCGGTGCGCCAGCGGTCGTCGTCGGTGGCGACGCCGTGCGCGGCGACCAGGAGGGGCTGGTCGGGGAGCAGCTCGGCGACGCGGTGGAGCACCTCGGCCAAGCCGTCGCTCCAGGGGGCGAACCCGAGGGGGCCGACCCGGGCGTCGGCGGGGTAGGGCGAGAACGAGCCGTCGCCGTGCACGCCGATGGCGTGGGTGTACGAGATGCCGATCAGGTCGAAGGCGTCGCGGAACCACGGCTGCTCGACCGCGGCGCGGCCCGGCACGGTCAGCGAGCCGTCGCGCAGCGCATCGACCCAGCAGGTCAGCTGCACGTCGTCGAGCATGCGGCGCCAGGTGTCGGCCTCGGCACTGGTGTCGGCCGAGCGCAGCGGCGACAGGTCGTGCACCGCGGCGACGGGACGGCCGAGGCCGCGCAGGCGGCGGGCCGCGTCGAAGTTGGCCAGGTGCAGCGCCTCGAGCGCCTCGGTGAACTTCTGCCGGTCGTCGACGTGCGGCGGGTGGCCCCCGCCGAGCCAGCCGTGGCGGGCATGCGCGCCGGGCTCGTCGATGGGCACCCACCCGGCCACGAGGTCGCCGAAGGTGTCGGCCACGAAGTCGACGTGGCGGGGCCAGTAGTAGGTGCGGCTGCGCTTGTCGGGGAAGCCGTGCTCGTCGACGCTGAACCAGCCGGGGGACGAGAAGTGGTGCAGGCACGCCCACGGGCTGACGCCGGCGTCGCGCGCCGCCTCGAGCACCGCGCGGTAGTGCTCGACGGCCACGGTGTCGTGCCGGCCGGGCTCGGGCTCGAGGCGCGCCCACTCGAGCGTGAGCCGCTGGTGGGTGAGGCCGTGACCGGCGAACAGGGCGAGGTCGTCGGCGAAGGTCGTGGCGAAGCCGTTGCCGTCGCCGCTCGGGGGCACCAGCCCGGCCTGCTCGGCCGCGCGCCAGTCGGACGCGGGCGCCGAGCCCTCGGTCTGGGTCGACGCGGCGGCCGTGCCCCACCAGAACGAGCTCGGGAACGCCATGGCGCATCCTCCCACCGATCGGTGCCCGGTCGTCCCGGCGCCCCTGGCCCGCCGGGTTCCGGCCGGTCGCCGGTAGGGTTCGGCCATGACCGCGGGCCCCCACTTCCGCTACTCGCGCTGGGACGGCACCCAGGTGGGGTTCGAGCTCGACGCCGGCGACGTCTTCTCGGAGATCACCGACGACCTGCTCTACCACGGCGACCTCGAGGCGGCCCTCCGGCGCCTGTTGCAGCAGGGCTTCCGCGACCGCAACGGCGAGCAGATCGAGGGCCTGCGCGAGCTCATGGAGCAGCTGCGCGACCAACGGCGCGAGCTGCTCGAGAACCACGACCTCGGTGGCGTCTACGACGACATCGCGGGGGAGCTGCGCGAGGTCGTCGACCAGGAGCGTGCCGCGCTCGACGACCTGGCACGCGAGGCCGAGGAGTCGGGCGACCCCCGCCGCAAGGAGCTCACCGACGAGGTCGTGGCCGAGCGGCAGATGCGCCTCGACCTCCTTTCGCCCGACCTGGCGGGCATGGTCAAGGACCTGCAGGAGTACGACTTCACCTCCGAGGGCGCCCGGGAGCGGTTCGAGGAGCTGCTCGACAAGCTCCGTCAGCAGCTCATGCAACGCCAGGTGAACCAGATGGCGGGGGCGATGGAGAACATGTCGCCGGCCGACATCGCCCGGATGAAGGACATGATGGCCGAGCTGAACCGCATGCTCGACCAGCGCGCCAACGGCGAGGAGCCCGACTTCGCGCAGTTCATGGAGAACTTCGGCGACCTGTTCCCCGAGAACCCGCAGTCGCTCGACGAGCTGCTCGAGGTCATGGCGCAGCGCATGGCCGCGATGCAGGCGATGCTCAACTCCATGACGCCCGAGCAGCGGGCCCAGCTCCAGGCGCTCTCCGACCAGCTGCTCGAGGACCTCGACCTCCGCTGGCAGGTCGACCAGCTCGGCGAGCACCTGCGCAGCCTCTTCCCCCAGATGGGATGGGAGCGGAGCTACGACTTCTCCGGGCAGGACCCGCTCGACTTCGCCGACGCGGCCGGCCTGTTCGATCAGCTGGGCGACATCGACCAGCTCGAGAACCTGCTGCGCGGCGCGGCCAACCCCGGCGCGCTCGCCGAGGTCGACATCGACCGGGCCCGCGAGCTCCTCGGCGACGACGCGGCCCGCAGCCTCGACCGCCTGGCCGACCTCGCCAAGATGCTCGAGGAGGCCGGCCTCATCGAGCAGAAGGAGGGCCGCTTCGAGCTCACGCCGGCGGGCATCCGTCGCATCGGCCAGAACGCGCTCGGCGAGCTCTTCAAGCAGCTCACCCGCGACCGACTCGGCAAGCACGAGCTGGCCGAGACGGGCATCGGGCACGAGCGCTCCTACGAGACCCGGCCCTACGAGTTCGGCGACCCCTTCAACCTCAACATCGAGCGCACCCTCCGCAACGCCATCACCCGCACCGGTGGCGGGGCGCCGGTCCACCTCCTGCCCGAGGACTTCGAGGTCGAGCGCACCGAGCAGAGCGTGCGCACCGCCACGGTGCTGATGGTCGACCTGTCGCTCTCCATGCCGATGCGCGACAACTTCCTCGCCGCCAAGAAGGTGGCGATGGCGCTGCACAGCCTCATCTCGAGCCAGTTCCCGCGCGACTACCTGGGCATCGTCGGCTTCAGCGAGGTGGCCCGCGAGATCAAGCCCGAGGACCTGCCGGAGGTCTCCTGGGACTTCGTCTACGGCACGAACATGCAGCACGGCTTCGTGCTGGCCCGCAAGATGCTGGCCCACGAGACCGGCACGCGGCAGATCATCATGATCACCGACGGCGAGCCCACCGCCCACATCACCTCGTCGGGCGACGTGTTCTTCAACTACCCGCCGGTGCCCGAGACCATCGACGCCACCCTCACCGAGGTGGCCCGCTGCACCAAGGCGGGCATCCGCATCAACACCTTCATGCTCGACGCCTCGGGCTACCTCCAGCACTTCATCGAGCAGCTCACGAAGCTGAACAAGGGTCGGGCGTTCTTCACCACGCCCGACACGCTCGGCGACTTCGTGCTCGTCGACTTCCTCGAGCAGCGTCGCGAGACGCACCGCCGCGCCCGCTGACGGCGCGCCGCGACGGCACCGCCGCGGCCCCATCTGCGCGGCCCTCTAGCGCGGCGCCGCGGCCGCCTGGGGGATGGTCGCGCGAGGAATCCGCTTTCCCCCTTGCGAAATCCCGCTGGACGGACCATCATCACAACGTTGTAATTCCATCGGTGACACCAGTCACCCGAACTCCCGGGGGGAGGATGCGGGGACCGGCCACCCGGCGGGTCAC
>JADGOP010000293.1 GCA_017882935.1 Actinomycetota bacterium | reverse complement strand
CCACCCGCTCGGCCTCGCCGCGACCGCGCTCGACGGCCGCACGCAGGGCCGCCAGCTCGCCCCGGACCTCGGCGGCCCGGCCGCTCGGGAGGGCCACGCCATCGGCCCAGTCGGCCTGGAAGGCCTCGCGCGCGGCGGCCAGCTCGGCGGCGGCCTCGGCCAGCTCCTGTGACGCCGGCTCGAGCTCGGCGGCCTCGCGCTCGGCGGCGGCGAGCTCCTCGGCCAGGCGCGCGGCCTCGGCCTCGAGGGTGGCGATGACCGCCCGGTCGACGGTGGCGTCGCGCTCGCGCTCGACCCCGCGGCGACGCTCGGTGGTGAGCGCCGCCAGCCCGAGCGCCTTCTCCCGGAGCGACTCGAACCGACCGAGGGTGTCGCCGAGGTCGTGGCCACCCATGGCCGTGAGCTCAGTCTCGGTGGTGAGCACCCGGGTGTCGAGCCCGGCCAGCGCGGCGCGCACGTCGCGCTCGCGCGCCTGCAGCTCGGTGCGCAGGCGCGCGGCGGACTCGACGCGGCCCTGCAGCCGGGCGATGTCCTGGCCGGCCAGGTGGAGCCGGAGCGCGGTGAGCTCGGCGACCACAGCACCGTGACGGCGCGCGGCCTCGGCCTGCTTCTCGAGCGGCCGGAGCTGGCGCCGCACCTCGCGCAGCAGGTCCTGGACCCGGGTGAGGTTGCCCTCGGTGGAAGCCAGCCGGCGCTCGGCCTTCTCCTTGCGCCGCCGGTACTTGAGCACCCCCGCGGCCTCTTCGATGATGAGCCGCCGCTCCTCGGGCCGGGCGTTGAGCACCGCGTCGATCTGGCCCTGGGAGATGATCACGTGCTGCTGGCGACCCACGCCGGTGTCGGACAGCAGCTCCTGGATGTCGAGCAGACGGCAGGGCACGCCGTTGATGGCGTACTCGGAGTCGCCGCTGCGGAACAGCGTGCGCGTGATCGTGACCTCGCTGAACTCGATGGGCAGCATGCCCGACGAGTTGTCGATGGTGAGGCCCACCTCGGCACGCCCGAGCGCCGGCCGCTTGGTGGTGCCGGCGAAGATGACGTCGTCCATCTTCTGGGACCGGACCGCGCTGGGCGCCTGGGCGCCGAGCACCCAGCCGATGGCGTCGACCACGTTGGACTTGCCGCTGCCGTTGGGGCCGACGACGACGGTGACGCCCGGCTCCATCTGCAAGCTGGTGGCGTCCGCGAACGACTTGAACCCCTTGATGGAAAGGGTCTTCAGGAACATCCGGCCACCCGACGCATTGGGTCGAATCTACCGGAGCGCCCCACCCCGCTCGGCCACACCCCCGGGCCCGGGATCAGACCTGGCAGTCGTCGCAGCAGTAGGTCACCTTGCCGCCGAACTTCTTCTTGATGATGACCCCGCGGCAGCGCTTGCAGGCCAGGCCGTCGCGCCCGTAGGCGTTGAGCAGGTCCTGGAAGCCACCCGGCCGCCCGGCGAGGTCGGTCCAGGCGTCGTCGCCCACGCTGGTGCCCCGGTGCTTGATGGCGTCGTGCATGGTCTCCACCACCGAGCGGTAGAGGCGGCGGATCTCCTGGCTCGAAAGCGCGTTGGAGATGCGGTCGGCGCGCAGGCCCGCGTCCCAGAGGATCTCGTCGGAGTAGATGGGACCGATGCCGAGGATCACGGTGGGGTCGGTGAGGAAGGTCTTCAGCTTCAGCTGGTGGCGTCGCAGGATGTCGGCGAACGCCAGCCAGCTCATGGGGTCGTCGACCGGGTCGGGACCGTGGTCGGCCAGCTCCGGGAACTCCTCGACCAGCTGGGGGATCTCGACGACGGCCATCTGCAGCCCGCCCTCGGACGGGTCGACGACCCGCAGCTGCCCGCCCTGCGTGAACGTGATGACCGCCTGCGTGTGGGGCGGCACGGCATCCTTCGCCGCGGCGCGCACCAGGTGGCCGGAGGCGCCGGCGTCGACGACGAGGTACTCGTTGGAGTCGAGCTTGAACAGCAGGAGGAGGCCCCGCCGCTTCACCGCCATGACCTTCACGCCCTCGAGGCGCGCCGCCACCTGCTTGCGGTTCTGGTAGCGGGCGAGCGACTTCATGCCGGTGAACTCCACCGACTTGATGCGCTTTCCGGCCACTTCACGCTCGAGGTCGTGGCGCAACGTCTCGATCTCGGGCAACTCGGCCATGGGTTCTGCTCCAGTGATGGTGGGTGAGGGTCAGTCGGGGGCGACGAGCGAGGGCCCGTCGGTGCCGGGGAGCGCAGCAAGCTCGGGCTCAGCGGGGTGCGGGGACAGCGCCTCGAACGCCTGGCGGGCGGCGACCTGCTCGGCCGCCTTCTTGTTGCGGCCCTCGCCTGCCCCGCGCACCGCGCCGCCCACCCGGACCACCGCACGGAACAGCTTCTCGTGCTCGGGGCCGGACTCGTCGCACACGTACTCGGGCACGAGGCCCTCCTCGCGGGCGACCAGCTCCTGCAGGCGGCTCTTGTAGTCGTGGACGGCCGGGTCGACCGTCGGGTCGGGCCCCTGCGGCAGCCGGTCGATGCGCTCGGCCAGCAGCCGCAGCACGAGCCGACGGGCCGCGGGCAGGTCGCCGTCGAGGTAGACCGCGCCGATCGTGGCCTCGAGGGCGTCGGCGAGGATCGACGGCTTCTCCCGACCCCCGGACAGCTCCTCGCCCTTGCCGAGGCGCAGCACCTGGCCGAGCCCCAGCTCCGCAGCGACCGACGCCAGCGTGCTCGCCCGCACCACCGAGGCCCGGGCCCGGGAGAGCCAGCCCTCGGCCAGGTCGGGGTGCGTCAGGAAGACGTGCTCGGCGACCACCAGCCCGAGCACCGCGTCGCCGAGGAACTCGAGGCGCTCGTTCGACTCCGAGCCCGGGTGCTCAGCGCACCACGACCGGTGCGTCAGGGCGCGCTCCAGCAGCCGGGGGTCGTCGAACGCGTGCCCGAGCCGGTCGACCAGCGGCGCGTTGGGGTCGGCGGCGATCAGCTCTCCAGCCGGCCGTGCACGTAGTCGACGGCGTCGCGCACGGTCTTCAGGTCTTCGAGGTCCTCGTCGTCGATGCGGAAGCCGACGGTGCGCTCCCCGATCTCCTCCTCGAGGGCCTCGACGAGCTCGATCAGCGCGAGCGAGTCGGCGTCGAGGTCGTCGGCGAACGAGTCGCCCTCGTGGACCGACGAGGGGTCGATCTCGAGGATGTCGGCGAGCCGGTCTCGGATGAGCTCGAAGACCTCGTTGCGGCTCATCGGACTGCCTTCGACATGGGTTTCGGCGGGCACGACGCACTCCTGGACGGGCGATCAGGGACGGGCCCTGTCGGGCCGGAAGCGGTGCATTGTACCGGGGCGCGATTTTGTGCGCTTGTGCACCACCCCTGAGCTGGCCGTATTCCCGAAATCGGGGGTCGGTCAGGAGGCGCCGACCGCCGCCCGCAGCGAGCCCACCAGATCGGCCTCGACCATCTCCGCCGCCACCTTCACCGCGTTGACCACGGCGCGGGCCGACGAGGAGCCGTGGCTGATGATGCAGACCCCGTCGACCCCCAACAGCATGGCGCCACCGGTGGAGTCGGGGTCGAGCGTGGCGTAGAGCGGGAGCAGCGCCGGCAGGAGCACCTCGGAGGCGGCCCGGGTGCCGTCGTCGACGTCGAACGCCGCGAGCACTGCGGCCACCAGCGCCCGCATGCCGCCCTCGAGCGTCTTCAGGGCCACGTTGCCGGTGAAGCCGTCGGTGACCACCACGTCGAGGTCGGGGCTCATGAGGTCGCGCCCCTCGACGTTGCCGACGAACGTGCCGCCGCTGGCCGCGCTCCACTCGCCCGCGGCGAGCAGCTTGTGGGTCTCCTTCACCAGCGGGCTGCCCTTGGTGGGCTCCTCGCCGATCGACAGCAGCCCGACCCTGGGGTCGGCGATGCCGAAGCGCTCGCGTGCGAACACCACGCCCATCTGGGCGAACTGCACCAACCACTCGGGCTGGCACTCAGCGTTGGCCCCCGCGTCGAGGAGGTGTTCGAGCGCCACCCCACCGAGGGCGAGACCTGGCCGCTCACCGGCGAGCACGTCGACCTCGAACCGCTGGTGCGCGAGGCCG
>JADGOP010000292.1 GCA_017882935.1 Actinomycetota bacterium | reverse complement strand
CCGCGCCCTGGACGACGAGGGGGATGAACAGCCCGCGGCACCGCCGCCGAGCACCGTGAACGAGGTGGCGAGGAGCCGGATGACGAACAGCGCCAGGATCAGCGCGAGCGCCTGCTTGGGGTCGGCCACCCAGCCGAGCGTGCGGTAGCCGGGACCGAGCGCCAGCGACTGGCCGAACAGGTGGTGTGACAGCACGACCAGCGCCGCCATGCCACCGCCGGCCACGACCAGGCGCAGCCACAGGGGCCAGGCCAGGGAGGCGTCCTTGGCATGGCGCAGGAGCCACGCCATACCCCGCGCGCCGAGGCCCGCCACCAGCCCGAGCACCAGCGCCGCCACCAGCTCGGCGAGCACGAAGTGGCCGCCCGCCGGCACCAGCGCCAGCAGCGGTCTGGTGCCGATGAGGGCGACGAACGTGAGGTAGCTGGCCGCCGCCGCGACCAGCGCGGGGATGAGGCCGCGCCGGGCGATGTCGTCCTGGTACGGCACCTCGAGCGCGAACAGCACGCCGGTGGCGGGGCCTTGAAGATGGCCGCCACGCCCCCGGCCGCGCCGGCCACCAGCAGGGCCTTCATCTCGTCGCGGCGGAACCAGTGCGACAGGCGGTGCTGCAGGGTCGAGCCGGTCGCCGCGCCGAGGTAGATCGACGGTCCCTCGAAGCCCATGGCGCCGCCGAGCCCGAGCGTGGCGATCGAAGCCACGATGCGTCCCGGCAGCGGCCTGGTGTCGAGCCAGTGCGGGCGGTCGTGGAAGTTGGCCACGTACTGGTCGGCGGTGCTCGGCGAGGCGCCTCCCGCGAGCAGCTTGAGGGCGAGCGCCGCCAGCAGCAGCCCGAGCACGGGCCGCCACGGCCTGGGCGGCGAGCGGGGCCCGCAGGACCCGGTCGAGGAGCATGTGACCGGTGAGCGTCTCGAACCCCGCCACCGCCAGCCCCGTCAGCACCCCGGTCACGGCTGCGGCCCCCACGAGCGCCTGCTGGCGTCGGTCGACGGCGAGAGAGCGACGCTGGGGCACCTCCGCCATGCCTACCACGCGCGGGTCGCTGACCTGCCCCGAAAGGGTCTCGGGGGAGGTGCGGGGCACGGAGCCACCCGACGATCTGCGCCGGGTTGGCGCTTCAGGGGGGTCCCGTCGGTAGGCTGCACCGCCCCCAAACTGCATTCGCGAAGCGCCCGGGAGGAGCCGAGACGGCTCCCCGTGCGCGCGGTGCGCCAACCACGGAACCTCATGAGCCCCTCAGACATCCCTGCACTGCGCAACATCGCCCTCGTCGCCCACGTCGACCACGGCAAGACCACGCTGGTCGACGCCATGCTCCGCGCCACCGGCACCTTCGAGGAGCACCAGGCCGTCATCGAGCGGGTGATGGACTCCAACGACCAGGAGCGCGAGCGGGGCATCACCATCCTCGCCAAGGCCGCCTCGGTCACCTGGGACGGCGTGCGCATCAACCTGGTCGACACGCCCGGCCACGCCGACTTCGGCGGTGAGGTCGAGCGGGCACTCGGCATGGTCGACGGCGTGCTGCTGCTCGTCGACGCCGCCGAGGGGCCGCTGCCCCAGACGCGCTACGTGCTGCAGAAGGCGCTTGCCGCCAAGCTGCCCACCATCGTCGTGCTGAACAAGGTCGACCGGCAGGACGCCCGGCCCGAAGAGGTGCTCGACATGGTCTACGAGCTCTTCTTCGACCTCGGCGCCTCCAACGATGACATCGACTTCCCCGTGATCTCCGCGGTCGCCCGCGAAGGGCGGGCCGTGTCGGGCATCGGCATGCCCGGCCCCGACGCAGACCTCACGCCGCTGTTCGAGGCCGTCCTCGCCACCGTGCCTGCGCCCGACGGCGACCCCGAGGCACCGCTGCAGGCCATCGTCACCAACCTCGACGCGTCCGACTACCTCGGGCGCCTCGCCATCGGGCGCGTCGTGCGCGGCCGCCTGCGCAAGGGCGAGAACGTCGTGTTGCTCGACGAGGAGTTCGCCGAGGGCGAGCCGCCCCTCAAGCGCCGCCTCACCTCGCTGCTCGGGTTCAGCGGCGTCGGTCGCCAGGAGGTCGACGAGCGCGTCGCCGGCGACCTCTTCGTGGTGGCGGGCTTCCCCGAGGTCGAGATCGGCGACACCCTCGCCGATCCCGCCAACCCCGTGCCGCTCGAGCGCCTCTCGGTCGACGAGCCGGTGCTGCGCATGACCTTCGCGGTCAACACCTCGCCGCTGGCCGGCAAGGACGGCAAGTACCTCACGTCGCGCCACCTGCGCGACCGGCTCGAGCGCGAGGTGCTCGGCAACGTGTCGATCCGCCTCGAGGACACCGGGTCCCCCGACATCATGGAGGTCGCGGGCCGGGGCGAGCTCCAGCTGGCGGTGCTCATCGAGTCGATGCGACGTGAGGGCTACGAGCTCCAGGTCAGTCGCCCCGAGGTCATCCTCCGCGAGGTCGACGGCAAGCGCGAGGAGCCCCTCGAGCGCGGCGTGGTCGACCTCCCCGAGGAGCACGTCGGCACCGTCACCCAGGCGCTCGCGCCCCGCAAGGGCCGCGTCACCGACCTGCGGCCCGGCGACCCCGGGCGTTCGGTCGTGTCCTTCGAGGCACCGGCCCGGGGCCTCATCGGCTTCCGCGGCCTGCTCCTCACGGCCACCCGCGGCACCGCGCTGCTGCACACGCACCACGCCGGCTGGCTGCCGTGGGCCGGCGAGCTGCCCCACCGCCAGGGCGGCGCCATGATCGCCGACCGCCAGGGCGCCACCACCGGCTACGCGCTCGACAACCTGCAGGCGCGGGGCGAGTTCTTCGTCGGCCCCGGTGAGACGGTGTACGAGGGCATGGTGGTGGGCGAGAGCGCCCGCCCCGACGACATGGTCGTCAACGTCGTGCGCGAGAAGCAGAAGACCAACATCCGCACCCACTCCCACGACGAGGGCGTCAAGCTCGCCAGCCCCAAGATCCACACGCTCGAGACGGCCATCGAGTGGATCGCCGAGGACGAGCTGGTCGAGGTCACTCCCGGCAACATCCGCATCCGCAAGCGTCAGCTGGCCGAGGCCGACCGCCGGCGCTCCAGCCGCAAGTAGCCGCTCGCCGGTTCACTGCACCAGATGCGCGCGTGGCGCGCACATCTGGTGCAGTGAGCTCGGTCAGAAGAGGGCGAGGGTGGCGTCGAGGCAGGCCTGGTCGGGCGTGCCCGGCACCAGGATGACCTCGTCGCAGCCGGCGGCCTCGGCCGCCTCGATGGCGGCGCGCACCGTGTCGGGCGTCGACGTGGTCATCGACGCTGCGAAGGCGTCGGCGAACGAGCGGCCGAAGATGGCGAGGTACTCGGCGGTGAAGGAGCGCAGCGTCGCCTCGGCGTCGGGGCCCAGTGCGTAGAAGAAGCCGGTCACCCTGCGCGGCGGGTCGGTGCGCCCCGCGGCATCCCACGCCTGCGTGGCCGCGTCGGCCGCGGCGGCCATCTCGGCACCGTTGCCGGCCACGCTGAAGCCGGTGATGCCGTCGGCCCACTGCGCCGCGCGGGCCAGTGCCTTGGGCCCCATCGCGCCGGCGAGGATCGGGGGGCCGCCGGGCTGCACGGGCGCAGGCTCGACGGGGTCGGCGCCCTCGAACGCGGCACCACCGGCCCAGAGCCGCCGGAGCCCGGCGACCGCGCGGTCGAGGCGTTCGTGGCGGTGGTCGAACGGGGAGTCGAGCGCCAGGTAGTCGTGCTCGCGCCCGCCGATGCCCACGCCGAGGTCGACCCGTCCACCCGACATCACGTCGAGCGTGGCGACCTGCTTGGCCAGCTCGGGCGTGGGATGGGCGGGTGCCAGCGCGAGGTTCACGAAGACCCGGACCCGCTCGGTGACCGCCGCGGCGGTGGCCAGCGTGACCATCATCTCCGGGTTGTGGAAGGTGATGCGCTCGCCACAGGAGATGCTCGAGAAGGGGCCCTCGTCGGCGGCACGGGACCAGGCGAGGGTGGCTGCGCGGTCACAGCCGCGGGCCATGGTCGGGAGGGAGAGGCCGATGTCCATCGGCGCACGCTACGCCGTGCCCGGGTCGCGCTCCGTCACCTGTCCAA
>JADGOP010000291.1 GCA_017882935.1 Actinomycetota bacterium | reverse complement strand
ATGAGCGGCTGCAACCAGCGTGACCCGATGACCCACTTCTCGGCCTGCGGGCCGGTGGCGCGCTTGCGCCCGTGGCCCGGGCGGAACGGTCCGACCTTGCTGATGCCGGGCGTGAGGTTCTCGTGGGCGCCCGCCACGAGCGCGGCGCCGACCGCGGGACGGCGTGGCAGGTCGATGCCGTCGATCGACCGGTGCGCCGACAGGTCGACCTCGCGGAGGCCACAGCCCAGCTGCACGTCGCCGTGGAGCTCTGGCTCCAGCGCCTCGTACAGCTCGGCTGCCTCGCGTCCGAGCCCGCGACCGACCCGGGCCGCCTCGAGATGACCGGCCAGGCCGGGCCGGATGGCCGGGGCGACGTCGGCGTGCGTGCCCTCGATGGCACCCACCACGGGCCGCGTGCCGTGGACACGTTGGATCAGGTGCCCGAGCTCGCCCACGAGATAGGCCCACACGTCGGCGTTGTACTCGTCGTCGTGGACCGACACCCCGGTGCCGTGGACGGAGAACACCACCATTGCGGCCAGGGGCTCGTGACCCCCGTCGGGCGCGGCCGCGTCGACGCGCAGCAGGTGCAGGGTGGGGTTGACGGCCAGGAACTTGCGCTGCGGCTCGGTGCGCTTGTCGGCGACGGTCTCGTTCTGCACGTGCGGGTCGAGCGACCGGTTCCGGGTGAGGCCCCAGACCTCGCGCTCACCGAACGCCAACGTCGCCGGGCGGCGCTCGTCGACCGCCCGCTGCGCGGCCGAGGCGATCTGCGCGACGAGGAACTGCGCGTAGGCCGGGTCGAACCCGCTCTTGTTCGACGCGAAGCGGTTGTAGAAGTCGGTGCCGAGGAACTGACCCGGCCCCGCGTGGGTGTGGGTGGCGCCGATGAAGACACCGGCGAGCGGGGCGTCGGTGCGGTCGGCCACCGCGCGGGCGACGAGGTGCTGCACGATCGACGAACCGCCGAGCAGGTCGCATTGCACGAGCAGCAACGAGGCGTCGCCGCTGCGGAGGTGGATGACGCGGGCTCGCAGGCGGGTGCGGAAGCCCCGGCTGGTGTGCGCGTTCGCCGAGTAGCCGGCCTTCGGCATGCCCGGGGGTGGGGTGAGGTCGACCTCGGCCGCTCCGGCGAGCAGGCCGTCGACGTGAGGCAGCGGCGAGCGTGGCGCGGGCGTGACGGAGAAGGCGGCCCGCCTCGTGGCGCCGTCGACGAACGGCAGCAGTGGGCTGTCGGAGGCGAGGTCCCACCCGGTGCTCATCGGCCCTTCCTAGCCGAGAAGGCACGAGGAACCCGTGGCAAACGCCAACCGACCGGGCATGCTCGACGGCGGCAGCAGACCCGACGATCACCACAGGAGCCGGATCACATGAGCGAGAGCCTGGAGGGCACGGTCGCCCTCGTCACCGGAGCGAGCAGCGGCATCGGCGCGGCCACGGCACGCCACCTGGCAGCGCTCGGCGCGTCGGTGGCCCTGGCGGCCCGCCGTGCGGAACGTCTCGAGGAGCTGGCGGGCGAGATCTCGTCGGCCGGCGGCACCGCGCTCGTGATCGAGACCGACGTCACCGATCAGGACCAGGCCGTCGCGGCCGTCGGCCGGACGGTGAGCGAGCTGGGCCGGCTCGACACGGTGGTCAACAACGCCGGGGTGATGCTGCTCGGTCCCATCGTCGACGCGCCGGTCGACGAGTGGGAGCGCATGGTCGACCTCAACCTCAAGGGGCTCCTCTACGTGGCGCACGCCGCGCTCCCCCACCTCCTCGCCGCCGCCGCCGACGGTCCGCGCCGGGTGGCCGACCTCGTGAACATCAGCTCCGTGGCCGGGCGGGTGCCCCGACTCGGTTCCGGCGTCTACAACCTCACCAAGCACGGCGGCGGCGCGTTCAGCGAGTCGCTCCGCCAGGAGGTCACCAAGCGCCATGTCCGCGTGTCGCTGGTGGAGCCCGGAGCGGTCGACACCGAGCTGGCCACGCACCTGCGACCCGAGGTGCTGGCCGTCATGGCCCACCGCTTCGAGGGGATGGAGCGCATGGAGGCCGACGACATCGCGGAGACGATCTCGTTCATCGTCACCCGGCCGCGCCGCGTGGCCGTCAACGAGGTCCTCATCCGCCCCACGGAGCAGGAGGGCTGACGCCGGCCCGCCGAGGATGCGGTGGTGGCGGGGGCGGGGGCGGCGGCGGTCCGACCCAGCGCACGGGTCGGGGCGATGTGGCGTCGGCGCAGGCGAGGACGAGCAGCCCCATCACCGGTGCCACGAACAGGCCGATGCTCAGCAGGCCCGCCAGCACGAGCAACCCGACCAGTCCGGTCACCACGCACGCGAGAGGCCCCGGACCGGGCCGGGCGCGCCGCCGTCGACGCCACAGCGCGCCACTCACCACCACGGTGGCCACGAGCGGGAGCCCCACCGGCACGAGCACGAGCGGTCCGTTCACCTCCACCAGCGTCGGCGACCCGAGGGTGAGCGCCGCGACGACCAGCACCGTGCTCCACGCGGCGGCCAGCGTGAGGGCCCCACGGGTCAGGCGGCTGGAGCGGACGCCGCGGAGGGGGCTCACGCCGGGGCCTGGGTCGCAGGCGGGAGCGTGCCGACGGCCTGGAGGAGCGTGGCCAGCTGCCGGGCGTGATCGAACAGGGCGAGCGCGGGGGCCCGGTCGCCGTCGAGGTGGCTGAGCAGCTCGAGACCGAGGTACAGCGCCACGACTCCGTGCGCCGCGTCGCCCGACGGGACGAGGGACGCGAGCGGCGAGTCACCCAGCGCCGCGTCGAGGGCGTCCCGGGCGAACTGCTTCCACGGCT
This sequence comes from Actinomycetota bacterium, assembly GCA_017882935.1. Taxonomy (GTDB): domain Bacteria; phylum Actinomycetota; class Acidimicrobiia; order Acidimicrobiales; family Iamiaceae; genus JADGOP01. The sequence goes on along the minus strand of JADGOP010000291.1, from coordinate 1,266 downwards.
CGATGCGCGCCGCGACCTCGGGCCCGAGGCCGGGGGTGGCCGTGGCCCCGGCGATGAGCTCCACGAGCACGGTCACGTAGCCGGCCTCGAGGTCCTCGCGGAAGATCGCCGCCGCAGCGTCGACCAGCTCCGTGGGCGACGCGGCCGCCTCCACCGACGCCTGGTAGCGCTCCAGCCGGTCGGCGCTCACCGCGTCGAGGGCGGCCAGCAGCAGGTTGGCCACCGAACCGAAGTGGTAGAAGACGAGGCCCTGGTTGCAGCCCGCGCGCCCCGCGATGGCGCGGGCGCTGGCCCCTGAGAAGCCGTCGGCCTTCAGTGCCTCGATGGCGGCGTCGACCAGCGCCTGCCGGGTGGCGGCTGACCCCGCGGTGCTCCCCGTGCGGAGCGTGCTCGCCGGACCCGACTTCGCCATGCGACCCTCCCGGACCGTTCTTGAGCATTCGCTCAAAGCAACCGCTCAAGAATGCACCGCGCCCACCCTCGCGTCAAGCCGCGAACAGCGGGCGACCTCCGTTTCCATCCCGCTGCAACCGCCGCTCGCGGCCGTAGCATGCGGTCGACAAAGGGAAATCCACACATGCTCGTGTTCTGGCTGGTACTCGGACTGGTGCTGCTCGTCGTCGAGTCGCGCCACCTCGCGTTCTACGCCCTGTTCGGCGCCGCCGGGGCCTTCGCTGCGGCCATCGTCGCGCTGCTCTTCCCCGACCTCATCGTGGCCCAGGCCGCCGCCGCCATCGTCGTGGCTGCGCTCGGCATCTGGCTGGTGCGGCCCCTCATGAGCAACGCGCTCTCGAGCCGCGGCTCGGGCGCGCTCGGGCGCGGCGTGCACGGCTCACTGGTGGGCGAAGAGGTGCTCACGCTCGACGAGGTCGGCGATGCGCACCACCCGGGCCACGTGAAGCTGGCCGGCGAGCGCTGGCTCGCGGTCAGCGAGCTCGACCGACCCATCCCCGGCCACACCCGGGTGCTGGTCACCGGCGTACGGGGCACCACGCTCATCGTGTGGCCGGTCGACAGCGACCTGTCCCTGCCCGACGACACGATGTTCGGCCTCCCGCCGTCCAACCCTGATCCCGAAGAGAAGTGAGGCGTCCGTGAGCTCAGTTGCCATCATCACCCTGGTCGTGCTCGGCCTGGTCGTCGTCGTGCTGCTGCTGATCCTGCGAAGCGCGGTGAACATCGTCCAGCAGGGCCAGGTCGGTGTCGTGAAGCGACTCGGCGAGTACCGCCACACCCACGAGCCCGGACTGGTCCTGATCCTCCCGT
>JADGOP010000290.1 GCA_017882935.1 Actinomycetota bacterium | reverse complement strand
AGCCTGCGTGCGCAGCTGCTGCTCGAGGCCCCGGCGCTGGACCTGGGCCTTCTGAACGGTGAGGACGCAGAAGCCGATGGCGATGTAGGCGGCGTCCTTGATCACCTTGGTGACCTCGTCGACGTTGATCTCGGGCACGGGGGTCCTCCTGGAGGAGATGGGGTGGCCGGGGGTCTCCCCGGCGGTGCGCTAGCCACACTAACGGTCGCGTGTAACAGTTGCAAGCACTTCGGGCCCCGTGTGACGCCCGACCGCAGGTCCCGGGGGGCGACCGGCGCCCGCAGGGTGGGCGACTAACGTCGGGGGATCGTGGATCCCGAAGAACCCGGCGCACCGGCGCGCCCCGATCCGTCCAGCCCGGGCGCAGGAGCGACCTCCGAGGTCCCCGCCCCCGCCACCGAGCGGCCCTCCGCAAGCCCCCCGGAGCCGCTGGTCGAGCCCCCTCCGTGGTACCCGGGCGACGACGAGGTCCTCGCCGAGGAGCACGCGGTGGTCGTCGACGACGACAGCCACACCATCTCCGACGACCCGGGCGCGGTCACGGCCCTGGCCCACCTCGACGACGTGCACGACCCCGGTCCCATCACGCAGGCCGTCGAGACGGTCGGTGTGGCACCGGCGGTGGTGGTGGTCATGGTCACCCACGACCCCGGCGAGTGGCTCGAGGAGGCGCTCGAGGCGCTCGCCGTGCAGACCTACGCCAACCTCTCCGTCCTGGTCATCGACACCGGCAGCGCCATCGACCCCACACCGCGCATCGCCTCGGTCATGCCCGGTGCCTTCGTGCGCCGCCTCGAGCACAACCCCGGCTACGGGCCCGCCCTCAACGAGGTGCTGAACCTGGTCGAGGGCGCCACCTTCTTCTGCTTCTGCCACGACGACGTCGCCCCCGACCCCGATGCCATCCACCTGCTGGTCGAGGAGGCCTTCCGCTCGAACGCGGGCATCGTCGGGCCCAAGCTCGTCGACTGGGACGACCCGTCGGTGCTCCTCCAGGTGGGCCTCGCCGTCGACCGCACCGGTGGCGACGCCCCCTACGCCGAGCGCGGCGAGCTCGACCAGGAGCAGCACGACGCGGTGCGCGACGTGTTCACCGTGCCAGGCGGCTTCACCCTGGTGCGCGCCGACCTCTTCTCCCACCTGCAGGGCTTCGACCCCGGCATCGACCTCTACGGCGAGGACCTCGACCTGTCGTGGCGGGCGCACCAGGTGGGCGCCCGCGTGCTCGTCGCCCCCGCGGCGCGTGTCCGACACCGCGAGGCCATGCTCGAGCGCCGGCCCGACCTCGAGCCGGGCCGGGCCATCGCCCGCCACCGCTTCCGCACGATGCTGTCCTGCTATGGCCGGCTGTCGTTGCTCATCGTCGTCCCCCTCGCGCTGATCCTCACGGTCGTCGAGGCCGTGCTCGCGCTCGCGGCGGGCCGGCCTGCCGAGGCCCGCTACGTCGTGGGTGCGTGGGGCGCCAACCTGCGCCACCCCGGTGGCGTCCGCGCCATGCGCGCCCGCGTCCGCGCGGTGCGCGAGGTGCCCGACCGCGACGTGCGCGACCTCCAGGTGCGCAGCCTGTCGCGGCTCGTGGCCCTGTTCCAGGCCCGCAGCAGCCGGGCCGAGCGGCTCGCCGAGGCGGCCCGACGTCGCGGCGCGGTGCGCCGGTCGCGGCGTGGCGAGCTCACGCTCTACGCGGTGGTCGCGGTCGTGGTCGTGCTGGTGTTCGGCACCCGGGACCTGATCTTCGGGTCCCTCCCGGCGGTCGGTGAGTTCGCCCGCTTCCCGTCCGGCCCCGGCACCCTGCTCGCGGCGTTCGGACGCAGCTGGCGCGACGCCGGGCTCGGCTCCGCGTCGCCGGCCGCCACCGGCATCGGTGCGCTCGGCACGGCCGGCGTGGTGTTCGCCGGCGCCATGGGCGCGCTGCGCCGGGTCCTCATCGTGGGCCTCCTCCCGGTGGGGGTCTGGGGTGCGTGGCGCCTCGCCAAGCCGCTCGGGTCACGCCGGGCACAGCTCGCCTCCCTCGTCGTCTACGCCGCCATCCCCGTGCCCTACAACGCGCTCGCCCAGGGTCGCTGGAGCGGGCTGGTGGTCTACGCCGCGGCGCCGTGGCTGCTCGGCACCCTGGCCCGGAGCATGGGGGTGGCCCCCTTCGCCGTGCCGCAAGGCGGCCCCGACGAGGTGCCCGGCGATCCCGCACCCGGCCGCCCGTGGTGGGGCCACGCTGCGGCACTGGCCCTCGGCCTGGCGCTGGTAGGGCTGCTGGTGCCCTTCGTCGTGGTCCTGGCCGTCATCGTCGCCTTCGCCCTGGTGCTCGGCTCGCTCCTCACGTTCCGCGTGGCGGGCATCGGGCGCCTCGCGGCCGTCACCGCCGTGGGCGTGCTGCTCGCCGCGCTGCTGCACCTGCCGTGGACCCTGAGCTTCTTCCACTCGGGCGCGCAGTGGTCGGTGTTCGCCGGGGCGCGCTCGGGAGTCGGCGGCTGGCTGTCGCTCGGCCGCCTGGTCCGCTTCGAGTCCGGGCCGTTCGGCGCCCCGCCCCTGGGCTTCGCCTTCCTCGTGGCCGCCGGGCTGCCACTGCTCATCGGCCGCGGTTGGCGCTTCGACTGGGCGCTGCGCGCCTGGTCCTGCGCGCTGGTGTGCTGGGGTGTGCTGTGGGCCGGGCAGGAGGGGTGGCTGCACCTCGCCCTGCCCCCTGCCGAGGTGCTGCTGGCGCCTGCCGCCGCATCCCTGGCCCTGGCCGTGGCCTGCGGCATGGCGGCGTTCGAGGTCGACCTTCCCGGGTACCGCTTCGGCTGGCGCCAGGTGGCCTCGCTGCTCGCCGCGGCGGCGGTGTTCGTCGGCGCGCTCCCGATGCTCGGCGGCTCGTTCGGCGGCCGCTGGCGCGTGCCCCAGGGCGACCTCGGGCAGGCGCTCCCGTTCATCCAGACCGCCCGGGCCGACAACGACTTCAAGGTGCTGTGGGTGGGCGACCCCGAGGTGCTCCCCGCCGCGGGCTGGCGACTCGACGACCAGGTGTCGTACGCCACCTCGAACCAGGGCCTGCCTCGCGTCGAGGACCTGTGGCCCCCGGCCGCACCCCAGGCCTCGGCCCGGCTGGCGTCGGCGCTCCAGCTCGCCCGCTCGGGCAACACCACGCGTCTGGGTCGCCTGCTCGCGCCCATGGGTGTGCGCTACCTGGTGGTGCCCGACCAGCTCGTGCCGGTGCCGTTCTCGGCGGTCCGCCACGCGGCGCCGGCCTCGCTGAAGGAGTCGCTGGCCGAGCAGCTCGACCTCCAGCTCCAGCCGTCCGTGAACCCTGCGGTCACGGTGTACCTCAACAAGGCCTGGCGACCGCAGCCGCAGCTCCGACCGAAGGGCTCCGCCGCCGGCTCCTCGATCGTGTCGGAGCTCTCGCCGACCGCGCCCACGGGCGTCGCGGTGCTCGGCGGCGCACATCGACCCGGCAGCACCTCGGGGTCGCTCCCCGCGGGCGGGGTCCTGGCCACCGGTCAGCCGGCCGACGGCTCGTGGCAGCTGAAGGTCGCCGGCCGGTCGTCACCGAAGGTGACCCTCGACGGTTGGGAGCAGGGCTTCCGCGTGCCGGCAGGGGGCCATGCCGAGCTCTCCAACACCACCTCGCTGGTGCGGTGGGCCCTGCTGCTGCTCGAGCTGGCGATCTTCGTCGGCGTGGTGATGCTGTGGCGCCGCGGCCGTGGTCGCACGCCCGAGCTGGCGTTCACCGATGGTGGCCCGGTCGAGCCCGACGAGGGCACCACGGTCGTGGCCGGTGGTCCACACGACGGTGATGCCGTGGCCGGCCCCATCGTCGTGGCCGAGCCCGACGTGTACGAGGCCTTCGAGCACTTCGCCGCCGACCCCGACCCGGAGCCCGAGCCGGGGGACGACGACGAGCCCATCGACTTCGGTCCGGATCCCGACGCCGAGCCCGAGACCCGCTTCGACGATGAGCCGGCCGACTCCGAGCCGGATCCCGACGCCGACGACCGGGAGCCGTCATGAGCGACCGCTCCCCGCTCGCCCGGCTCCTGGCCGTGGTCGCCATCGTGGGGGTGCTCGTCGTGGCGGGC
>JADGOP010000289.1 GCA_017882935.1 Actinomycetota bacterium | reverse complement strand
CTGCAGATCGGGCAGACCGGCAAGACCGTCGCCCCAGGCCTGTACGTCGCCGCCGGCGTCTCAGGAGCGATCCAGCACCGCGCTGGCATGCAGTCGAGCAAGACGATTGTCGCGGTGAACACGGACCCAAAGGCCCCGATCTTCTCGATCGCCGACTTCGGGGTCGTCGGCGACCTGCACACAGTCCTGCCCGCGCTCGTCGACGAGATTGACAAACGCCGGACCTGACCCACGCGCCCCGACGGGCGCACCGCACGCAAAGGAGCGTGACCGATGGCAACCTTCCAGCTGCTTCTGGGCTTGGGCATGACGGTCGTGCTGCTCGGGATCGCCGGCGCTCGCCCGAGGTTCCTCTACCGCGTCGGCGCCTCGTCGTCCGGCGCCACCACCGCACCCACGTCCGAGAAGTGAGGACCACCATGACCGACACCGTCACGCCCACCGCAGAGCCGGCCGGCCACTTCGGCGGAGCCGGGCTCGATCTGACGAGCCTGAACCTGATGCTCGAGGGGCTGAACGACTTCGTCGATGCCGCGCTCTCACCCGACCTCCAGCTGGAGCTCGACCACGAGGACCGCTGCCCCGAGGACATCGTGCGGGCCATGTCCGACCCGATGACCCTCGGCGTCCAGCTCGTCTTCATCCCCGAGCAGTACGGCGGGATGGACGGCGGCGCCTTCGACTCCTACCTGGTCTGCGAGGTCCTGGCCCGCAAGGACATCGGTCTGGCGACGGCCGTGTTCGCGACCTTCCTCGGCTCGGACCCCATCGTCGTCGGGGCGACCGAGGAGCAGAAGCAGGAGTGGCTCGGGGCCATCGCCGAGCAGGGCGTCGTCTTCGCCTACGGCGCCACCGAGCCGGACGCCGGCTCCGACCTCGGCGCCATGACGACGACGGCCACCCCGGTCACCGACGACGACGGCACGGTCACGGCCTACCGGCTCAACGGCCGCAAGCAGTGGATCTCCAACGGCTCCATCGCCGACTACTCCACCATCCTCGCCGCGACCCCCGAGGGCCCGACGTGGTTCGTCGTCGCCAAGGACACCCCCGGGTTCACTGCCGGCACCCCCGAGGACAAGCACGGGCTACGGCTGTCCAACACCGCGTCGCTCTTCCTCGACGATGTCGAGGTCCCCGCCGGCAACCTCGTCGGCACCCGCGGCGGCCTCGGGCTGGTCCAGGCCCAGCAGGTCTTCGGGTACACCCGGCTCATGGTCGCCGCATTCGGCCTGGGGGGCGGCTGGGAGGCCCTCGACCGTGCCATCGCCTACTCGATGCAGCGCGAGCAGGGTGGCGGCCCGCTCAGCGAGAAACAGGGCTTCACGCACAAGCTCATCGTCCCGCACGCCGTGCACCTGGAGGCGGCCCGCGCGTACATGGAGGACACGGCAGACCGGCTCGACCGCGGCCTCGGCGACAACGGCGCGATGAACACCGAGGGCGCCATCGCCAAGTACATGGCCACCGAGGCGGGAAACGCCGCCGCCGATGCCGCGATCCAGGCCCACGGCGGGTACGGCTACACCCGGCCCTACGTCGTGGAGAAGATCCGCCGCGACGTGCGGATCACGACGATCTACGAGGGCACCTCCGAGATCATGGAGATGACCATCGCCCGGGGACGTTGGCAGGCCCATCTGAAGTCCGGTGGCCGCCACTACCTCGATGTGGCGACCGAGATGGCGTCGCTGCACGCCCGCAACCCGCTCGTCGGCGCCGACTCCGCCTCGCTCGCAGCACGGTCCCTCGCCGTCGTCCTCGACTGCTGCCGGGTGGGACGGCTGACCCGCAACCAGCACGTCCTCTTCCGGATCGGCGAGCTCGTCGCCGCCACCGAGACCGCCGTGGTCTTCGCTCAGGCGGCGGACCAGGCGATGGCCGGCCACCGCTTCGAGAAGTCCCTGACCCGCTTCTCCGGGGACGCCCTCGCCGCCATGTCCCGGGTCTTCGCCCGGGAGTCCGCGCACAAGGTCGCCCTCGACGGGTCCCGGTGGGTCGCTGGCGCGCTGGAACCCGACAGCCCGGTCCTGGCCGGTCTCGACGGCATCCCGGCCGACGCCATCCGCGCCGCCCAGGGCGGCCTGGTCGCCGACATGGACCGCGTCGCGGACGTGCTGTACGGCCGCACCCCCGCCTGACACCTTCCCGCCGACCCTCAGCATCGCAACCCCGCCAACCTTGAACCGCAACCACACCGATTCGGACACACCATGACCCATCACGAGAGCCACCCCGTCGCCATCGTCGGCATGTCGGCGATCATGCCCGACGCACCCAGCGGGGATGCGTTCTGGCACAACATCACCGCCGGCAGGTACTCCATCTCGCCGACCCCGGCAGACCGCTGGGACCAGGCCCTCTACTACGACGAGGACCACAAGGTCCCCGACAAGACGTACAGCGCGATCGGCGGCTGGGTGCGCGAGTTCGACTGGAACCCGGCCGCCTGGCGGCTGCCGCTCCCACCGATGGTCGCGGCACAGATGGACGAGAGCCAGCGCTGGGCGATCTCCGCCGCCCGGGCGGCCCTCACCGACGCCGGCTGGCCCGGCTGGCCGATCGACAGCGAGCGGGTCGCGGTGATCCTGGGCAACGCCCTCGGCGGCGAGAAGCACTACCAGTCTGCCTTGCGGATCAGGTTCCCGGAGATGCTCAGGCGGCTCGAGCAGTCGGCCACGCTCGCCACCCTCGCCCCCGGCACCCGCGAGCAGATCATCGAGGAGACGCGGCGCGGCTACCTCGACAACATCTACTCGATCACCGAGGACACCATGCCCGGTGAGCTCGCGAACGTCATCGCCGGCCGGGTCGCGAACCTGTTCAACCTGCGCGGGATGAACTACACCACGGATGCCGCGTGCGCCTCGGGCCTGGCCGCCCTGAACTCCGCCGTCACCGGCCTCGCCGACCACCAGTTCGACGCCGTCGTCACCGGCGGCATCGACCACAACATGGGCGTGGAAGCGTTCGTGAAGTTCTGCAAGATCGGTGCCCTCTCGGCCACCGGCACCCGGCCGTTCGACGCCGGGGCCGATGGTTTCGTCATGGGTGAGGGCGCGGCCTTGTTCGTGCTCAAGCGGCTCGAGGACGCCGAACGCGACGGGGACCGCGTCTACGCCGTCGTCCTCGGCATCGGCGGCTCGTCCGACGGCAAGGGCAAGGGCATCACGGCGCCGAACCCCGTCGGCCAGAAGCTCTCCGTCCAGCGCGCCTGGGAGCGCGCCGGTGTCGACCCCTCGACGGCCGGAGCCGTCGAGGCCCACGGCACCTCCACCAGCGTCGGCGACGCCTCGGAGCTGACCAGCCTCGCCGCCGTCTTCGGCCCCTCCGGTGCCGCCCCTCGCTCGATCGCCCTCGGGTCGGTGAAGTCGAACATCGGCCATCTCAAGGCCGCCGCCGGCGCTGCCGGGTTGTTCAAGATGGTGCGGTCGCTCCATGAGAAGCAGCTCCCGCCGAGCCTGAACTTCGTCAACCCCAACCCCAACGTCGACTGGGACACCCTCCCGTTCGCCGTCAACACCGAGCTGCGCCCCTGGCCGGAGCCCACCAACGACGTGCGTCGAGGGGGCGTCAGCGCCTTTGGGTTCGGCGGCACGAACTTCCACGTCGTCGTCGAGGAGCACGTACCCGGTCGGCACCGCCCGCCCGCGAGGAGCTTCGCATCCGCCGGCATCCCGGGTGCGGCACCCGCGCCGGCCGCCGCACCTCCCACGAGCCAGGGCGCCACCACCCCAGGAGCCGGTGCGTCCGCCTCCGCCGGCGCGGCGAAGGCGCCCCTGCGCGGCGCCTTGGTCCTCGGTGGCCGCGACGACGCCGACCTCGCCTCCCAGGTGCAGGCTGCCCTGGCACAGGCCAGCGCCGGCGTCACACCCGCGCGCACCGCGCCGGACCCGGCGCTGGCCTCCGCGGCCGTCCGGGTCGCGGTCGACCACACCGACGCGGCGGACCTCGCGACCAAGCTCACCAAGCTCGCCAACGCGTTCGCCTCGGGCAACCCCGCGACGTTCCGGTTGCTGCGCCAGCAGGGGATATTCCTCGGGCGCGGCCCTG
>JADGOP010000288.1 GCA_017882935.1 Actinomycetota bacterium | reverse complement strand
GCGAGCTTCGCCGACCGCGTCGCCGACGCCCTGCCCCGGGGCCACCTCGAGGCCCACGACGACCTCGGCCACTTCGGCCCCCTGGAGTCGCCCGGGCGCATGGCCGTCAGCGTCCAGGCGGTCGTCGACGCCGTCTGAGGCCACCCCGGCCGTCCACGGCAACGTCGCACCCCCTGCGTAGGGTGGTGGCATGCCGTTGACGCCCCCACGCACGCTGTCGCCGTCGAAGGTGTCGGCGTTCACCGACTGCGCGCTGGCGTTCCGGTTCTCGGCCATCGACAAGGTGCCGGAGCCGCCCTCCATGCCGGCCACCAAGGGCACGCTGGTGCACGCCGCCCTCGAGCGGCTCTTCGCCCTCCCGCCCGAGCAGCGCACCCGCGAGGCCGCGGGCTCGTGCCTCGACGGGGCGGCCGCCCAGATCCGCACCGACCCCGACTTCACCGGGCTGGCGCTCGACGACGCTGCCGAAGCCGACTTCTTCGCCGACGCCGCGGTGCTGCTCGACCACTACTTCGACCTGGAAGACCCCACCACCATCAACCCCATCGGACTCGAGCTCATGCTCGAGGTGCCCCTCGCCGGGGTCGCGCTCCGCGGCATCATCGACCGCCTCGAGCTCGACGCCGACGGCGAGCTGGTGGTCACCGACTACAAGACCGGGCGGGCCCCGTCCGAGCGCCAGGAGCAGCACCGCCTCGACGGCGTGCGGTTCTACGCCTTCCTGTGCGAGCAGCTCTTCGGCAAGCGACCGGCCCGGGTGCAGCTGCTGTACCTCCGAGACCCGGTGGCCATCATCGCCGAGCCCACCGAGCAGTCGCTGCGGGGGCTGCGCACCAAGGTCGGGGCCATCTGGCAGGCCATCGAGAAGGCGTGCGCGGCCGACGACTTCCGGCCCCGACCCGGCCCGCTGTGCAACTGGTGCGGCTTCAAGCCCTACTGCCCGGCGCACGGTGGCGACCCGGCCACCGCTCCCTCCGCGGCCGTGGCCATGCCGGTCGACCCGCCTCTCGCCACGCCGGTGGCCGTCGCCGTCGGCCTCGGCGTCGGGAGCCCCGCAGCGTGACCGACCGCGGGCGCTTCCACCTCCCAGAGCCGGTCGACCCCGAGGGCCCGATCGACCCCGACAGCCGCTCGCGCCTCGCCAGCGCGGTCGACGAGCTCGCGCCCACCGCCGACACCACGCATCCCACCGCGTTCGCCGCGGCCGTCGACCACTTCGATCGCCACGTCGACGCCTGGTTCGAGCGGCTGCGCGGCGAGCGCTGGGCCGACGAGCTCTTCGAAGCGGCTTCACGCCTCGGCGACTGGAGCCTCATCTGGATGCTGCTCAACGCCGCCCAGGGCCTCTCGGGGCCCACCGGTCCGGAGCGGGCGGTCCGCAACACCGCGGTCCTCTTCGTCGAGTCGGTGTCGGTCAACCAGGGCATCAAGAGCCTGTTCAACAGGGTGCGGCCCGAAGCCGATCCCGAGGTGGCCGGGCGCATCCGCCGGCCCACCACCTCCAGCTTCCCGAGCGGTCACGCCAGCGCAGCCTTCACCGCTGCCGGGCTGCTCACCGCCGGGTACCCGGTCCGCAAGGTGCCCGTGTACGCCCTCGCCGTGATCGTGTCGAGCAGCCGCATCCACACCCGCATGCACCACGCGTCCGACGTGGTGGCGGGTGCCGCCATCGGCATCGGCATCGCCCGTGCCGCCCGCCGCTGGTGGCCGGCCCCCTGACCATCTCCGGCCGCGTGACATCGGTCCGGGAATGTTGCTCACGCAAGCGTCGTTGAACCTGGCATGACCTCCTTTGCCGTCACCTGGGACTATCGCTGCCCGTTCGCGCGCCTCGCCCACCTGCACCTGCTCGACGGGCTTGCGGCAGGCGCCGACTGGGACATCACCTTCCTGCCGTTCAGCCTCGGTCAGGTCCACGTCGCCGAAGGCGAGGCGCCGATCTGGGAGCGGCCCGACGACGACTCTGGCCTGCTCGCCCTGCGTGCCGGCGTCGTGGTCCGCGACCGCTTCCCCGATGCCTTCCCGGCCGTGCACCGCGAGCTGTTCGACGCCCGCCACGTGCACGCCAGGCACCTCGACGAGGACACCGTGCGCGCCGCGCTCGTGGCCCACGGCGTCGACGCCGACGTGGTGTTCGCCGAGATCGCCGACGGTGCCCCGCTCGACACCGTGCGCAAGGAGCACGAGGCTGCCGCGCTCGACCACGACGTCTGGGGCGTCCCGACGTTCCTCGTGGGCGACCAGGCCGTGTTCGTGCGCCTCACCACCGACTCCGCGGGCGACGGCGAGCTGGCCCGGACGCGCATCGACCGCATCCTCGACCTCGCGGCCGGCTACCCCGAGCTCAACGAGTTCAAGCACACCTCCATCCCCCGCTGAGCCACCGGCCCTGCGGTTGCGGCGTCGTTTGCCCATGCCGGCGCGCCGCCTCGTAGCCTGAGGGGCGATGGCAGACCGCCCCGTGCACGACGAGCGCCGCATGTCGGACTTCGAGGCCGTCATGTGGAACCTCGAGAAGGATCCACACCTCTCGTCGGGCTTCGCCAACATCACGGTGCTCGACCGGCCGGTCGACCTCGACCGCCTGCGCGTCCGCATGGCGCACGCCGCCACGGTGGTGCCACGCCTGCGCCAGCGCGTCGTGCCGGCACTCGGACGCCTGGCCCTGCCCGAGTGGCGCACCGACCCCGACTTCGACGTGTGCCGCCACGTGCGTGCCGTCGCCCTGCCCGAGCCCGGCACCCTCGACGCGCTGTGCGACCTCGCCGTGGCGTTCGCCCACGACCCGTTCGACCGCACCCGCCCCCTGTGGGAGTTCCTGGCCGTCGAGGGGCTCCCCGACGGGCGGGGGGCGCTGCTCCAGCGCTTCCACCACACGCTCACCGACGGCATCGGCGGCGTGCGCATGTCGGAGCAGTACCTCGACCTCACGCGCGACGCCGCCGGGCCACCCACGGCGCGGCGGGGCCGTCCCGAGCTGGTGCCGGCGGTCGAGCGCTCGCTCGTGACCACCACGGTCGACACCTTCACGCACAACCTGCGCCGCGACCTGGGCATCGCCAGCCGCGCCACCATGGCCTCGCTCGGCATGGTCCGCCATCCCAGCCGGGCCGCGCGCGCCGGTCACGACGCCGCCAACCTCACCCGGGCGCTGGTGCGCGAGGTGGCGCAGACCGACGACCGCCGCTCACCACTGTGGGGCGACCGCACGCTCAGCTGGTCGCTCGAGCTGCTCGAGGCCCCGCTCGACGACGTGAAGCGTGCTGCCAAGAACCTCGGCGGCACGGTGAACGACCTCTTCGTGGCGGCCGCCGCGGGAGGGGCGGGTGCCTACCACCGGGCCCTCGGCGCCGAGGTCGACGAGCTGCGCATGGCGATGCCCGTGAGCACGCGCACCGACCGGTCGGCGACGGGGAACGCCTTCGGGGTGAGCCGCTCCCTGGTACCGGTCGGCGCCGACCCCGTGGCCCGCTTCGACGCGATCCACGCCAAGCTCGACAACGTGCGCAGCGAGCCCGTGCTGTCGGTGCTGGGCGCGCTGTCGGGGCTGGCCAACGTGCTCCCGACGTCGCTGCTGGTCCGCCTGGTGCGCGCCCAGGTCGAGACGGTGGACTTCACCACCTCGAACGTGCGGGGCGCGCCGTTCGACCTGTACATCGCCGGCGCCCGCTTCGAGCACAACTACCCCATCGGGCCGCTGGTGGGCACCGCCTTCAACCTGACGACGCTGAGCTACTGCGGCAGCCTCGACATGGGCCTGCACGTGAACCGGGGCGCCATCGACGACCCGGGCCTGCTGCGTGACTGCGTGCGCGAGAGCCTCGAGGAGCTTTTGGCCTGCGGGAGCTGATCGGGCGCGGGAACGGATCCGGCCCGCCCGCGGCGGACCGTGGTGGACGGGCTAGTTGGCCAGCACTCCGGCCGCAGCGTCGTCGAGCGGGGCGCCCGACGCAGCCAACAGCAGGCGGACATCGAGCAGCAAGTCAGCCACCTCGTTGGTGGACATGAGCTCGCGGTGCTGGATGTCCCCCAACCCACGGTCGATGAGGGCCAGTGCTTCGA
>JADGOP010000020.1 GCA_017882935.1 Actinomycetota bacterium | reverse complement strand
CCACGACGATCGCCCCGACCACCACCATCGCGGCCGCCACCACGACCACGGTGCCGGCGGCCGCCCCGGCCACCCCCATCGCGGCCGAAGCCACGTTCACCGGCTAGCCACTCGTCGGTCCGCCCGTCCGCGCCGCGCGGGCGCGGGCGGTCGGCGTCACCTCGGCGTCGTCACCCCCTGACACCCACCCGCCCGGCCCGGCGTCCCGTCGTGCCGGGTCGGTAAGGTGCGGCCCGTTCGGCGCGGTGCCGCGCCGCCGTGGATTGCCGAGGAGACGCCATGCCCGACGAGCCCAGGACCGGCCCCGCCACCATCGAGGACTTCCTCCTCGAGAACCGCACCTTCCCACCGCCCGCCCCCGCCAAGGAACGGGCACTCGTGGCCGGCACCGAGCTGCACGACGAGGCCAACGCCGACTACGAGGCCTTCTGGGCGCGGCAGGCGGCCGAGCTCGTGACCTGGTCGGAGCCGTGGCACACCGTCAACGAGTGGGAGCTGCCGTTCGCCAAGTGGTTCGTCGGCGGCAAGCTCAACGTGTCGTACAACTGCCTCGACCGGCACGTCGAGGCCGGCCACGGCGACCAGGTGGCGCTGCACTGGGAGGGCGAGCCCGGCGACACCCGCACCCTCACCTACCGCACGATGCTCGGCGAGGTGCAGCGCTTCGCCAACGCCCTGAAGGGCCTGGGCGTCGCGAAGGGCGACCGCGTCGCCATCTACATGCCCATGATCCCCGAGCTGCCGCTCGCCATGCTCGCCTGTGCCCGCATCGGCGCGGCCCACTCGGTGGTGTTCGGGGGCTTCTCGGCCGACGCCCTGGCTGACCGCATCAACGACGCCGAGTGCAAGGTCGTCATCACGGCCGACGGTGGCTGGCGGCGCGGCCAGGCCTCGCTCCTGAAGCCGAGCGTCGACGTGGCGGTGGCGAACTGCCCGTCGGTCGACCACGTGGTGGTGGTGCAGCGCACCGGCTCGTCCGGCGACGACACGCCCATCGCCATGACCGAGGGGCGCGACCACTGGTTCCACGACCTCATCGCGGCGGCCGCACCCGAGTGCCCCTGTGAGCCGATGGACAGCGAGGACCTGCTCTTCCTGCTCTACACCTCGGGCACCACGGCCAAGCCCAAGGGCATCATGCACACGACCGGCGGCTACCTCACGCAGGTGGCGTTCACGCACAAGTACGTGTTCGACCTGCACCCCGACGACGACGTGTACTGGTGCGCCGCCGACGTGGGCTGGGTCACCGGCCACAGCTACATCGTCTACGGGCCGCTCGCCAACCGCGCCACCTCGGTGATGTACGAGGGCACGCCCGACGCACCCGGGCGCGACCGCTTCTGGTCGATCGTCGAGAAGTACAAGGTCACCACCCTCTACACCGCACCCACGGCCATCCGCACCTTCATGAAGTGGGGCGTCGAGGGGCCGCAGAAGCACGACCTGTCGAGCCTGCGGGTGCTCGGGACGGTGGGCGAGCCCATCAACCCCGAGGCGTGGATCTGGTACCACCAGAACATCGGGGCCGAGCGCTGCCCCATCGTCGACACGTGGTGGCAGACCGAGACGGGCGCCATCATGATCTCGCCGCTTCCCGGGGCCACCACCACCAAGCCGGGCTCGGCCACCTTCCCCCTGCCGGGCATCGGGGCCGAGGTCGTCGACGACGTCGGTGAGCCCGTGGCGCAGGGCGGTGGCTACCTCACGCTCACCCACCCCTGGCCGTCGATGCTGCGGGGCATCTGGGGCGATCCCGAGCGCTACTTCGACACCTACTGGGGTCGCTTCCCGGGCCGCTACTTCGCGGGCGACGGGGCCAAGGTCGACGCCGACGGCTACCTCTGGGTCATCGGGCGCGTCGACGACGTCATGAACGTGTCGGGCCACCGCATCTCCACCACCGAGGTCGAGTCTGCGCTGGTCGACGACCCGCGCGTGGCCGAGGCCGCGGTGGTCGGGGCCAAGGACGACACCACCGGCCAGGCCATCGTGGCCTTCGTGACGGTGAAGGGCAGCACGAAGGTGGGCCCCGGCCTGGGCGAGGAGCTGCGCGACCACGTCGCCGAGAAGATCGGCAAGATCTCGCGGCCGCGCACCATCGTCTTCACCGACGACCTCCCCAAGACCCGCAGCGGCAAGATCATGCGGCGCCTGCTCCGCGACGTGGCCGAGGGTCGCGACCTCGGCGACACCACCACGCTGGCCGACCCCAATGTGGTCGACGAGATCCGGCGCCGCGCCGACGCCATCCCGCAGGACGAGTGAGGGTGCGCGACCCCCTCAACTGGTGCTGGCGCGACGGTCGCGTCGAGCCCGGCCCAGCGGTGGTGTTCGACCTCGACGGCGTGCTGTCCGACGCCGCGGGGCGCCAGCACTACCTCGACCGGCCGTTCCGCAACTGGGACGCCTTCTTCGAGGCGTGCGGCGACGACCCGCTCATCGACGAGACCGGCCGACTGCTCAGCGTCCTCGACCCCGACCTGCACGTGGTGCTGCTCACCGCGCGCCCCATCCGGGTGCAGCCCCAGACGCTCGGCTGGCTGCACCGCTACGGGCTCCGCTGGGACCTGCTGGTGATGCGCGACTGGGACGACTTCAGCGCGTCGCGCAGCTACAAGAAGGACACCGTCGAGGAGCTGCGCACCTTCGGCTTCGAGCCGCGACTGGCGTTCGAGGACGACCGTCGCAACGTCGACATGTTCCGGGCCGAGGGCATCCCCTGCGTCTACGTGCACTCCGGCTACTACGACTAATGGGTGTCGCCTGGTCGTCGTGAGAGGCTGGGTCCTGAGCGGCTTTCGGGTGAGCACTTTCTCCGACTGCACCGGTTGAGTGCTGTGCTCAGACCGTGCCCCCGGAGGCTTCTTGGGAAGGTCCGCGAACAGCAGGTGGGATGACGTGCCGTTGCGAGCACCAGATCCATGAGTCAGCTGCACGGTCTTCCTTGCTCACCCCGTTGTCGAGCTGGAGGTGTGGGACGGTGCAGCTGTTCGTGGGTGTCGATTGGGCGGAGGACCATCACGACGTGTGCGTGATGGGGACCGATGGCGGGTGCTGTCGAAGGGCCGGGTGTCCAATGACCTGGCGGGGATCGCGAAGGTCCATGACCTGATCGGTCGGGCGATCCCCGTCGAGCTCGACGAGGACCCGGAGGTGATCGTGGGGATCGAGACTGACCGCGGCTTGTTGGTGCGGGCCTTGGTGGCGGTCGGGTATCGGGTGTTGGCGGTGAACCCGCTGGGCGTGGACCGCTGCCGCGACCGGCATCGGGTGTCGGGCGCGGAGTCCGATCCGGGTGATGCCAAGGTGCTCGCCGACATGGTTCGCACCGACGCCCACCAGCACCGCCCCGTCGCTGCTGACAGTGATCTCGCGGAGGCGATCAAGTTGGTGGCCCGGTCGCATCAGTCCGCGATCTGGTCTCGTCGCCGCCTCGCGAACCAGGTCCGGTCTGCGTTGCGTGGGTTCTACCCCGCGGCCCTCGGAGCCTTCGATGACGTCGCCCACGCCGACGCGGTGTCGGTGCTGGGGATCGCTCCGACTCCCGAGCTGGGCAAGACGCTGTCGTTGTCGAAGATCGCTGCCGCGCTGCGACGCGGGGGCCGCCAGCGGCACCAGCCCCCTGACCGTCGCGTCCGGGACCAGACGCATCGTGCGGGCCCGCCACATCCGCAACCGCCGCCTCGCGGACGCCCTCCACCGCTGGGCGTTCAACGCGATCACCCGATCACCCGGCGCCCGCGCCCTCTATGACCACCGACGCGCGGCTGGCGACACCCACAGCGGCGCCCTGCGCGTCGTCGCCAACCGCCTCGTCGCCATCCTCCACGGCTGCCTCCGACCCCGCACCCCCTACGACGAAGCGACTGCCTGGGCGCACCGCACCGACATCGCCGCTTGACACTCCCGCACGTGGGATGTCTGAGCTGCTGGTTCGCGGGTCGACTGCCCTTAGTCGTGCTTTCGGCGGCGCCGGTACCCTGAGGAACAGCGCTCCCGCTGTGCGGAGCCGAGGAGATCTGCATGAAGAACAACCTCAAGACCGTCCTGCTCCTGGCCCTGCTCGGTGCCCTCTGCATGGGCATCGGCGCCTTCTTCGGGCAGGGTGGCCTGGCCATCGGGCTGCTGTTCGGGCTGGTGCTCGTGGGCGGTTCGTACTGGTTCAGCGACAAGCTGGCCATCAAGGCTGCCCGCGCCCGGCCGGTCACCGAGCAGGAGATGCCGCAGTACTACGCCGTCGTCCGCGAGCTCACCGAGCGGGCCGGCATGCCCATGCCGAAGCTCTACGTGAGCCCCGAGATGCAGCCCAACGCCTTCGCCACGGGCCGCAACCCGAACCACGCCGCCGTCGCGGTCACCCAGGGCATCCTCCAGGTCCTCGACTGGGACGAGCTGCGGGGCGTCCTGGCCCACGAGATCAGCCACGTCGGCAACCGCGACATCCTCATCGGCTCGGTCGCGGCCGCGGTGGCCATGGGCATCACCTTCGCCGCACGCATGGCCATGTGGGGCGGCATGTTCTTCGGTGGCGGCGGCCGCAACCGCAACGACAACTTCCTCGGGCTCATCGCGATGATGATCCTGGCGCCGCTCGCCGCGGGCCTCCTCAAGATGGCCCTGTCGCGCAGCCGCGAGTACGAGGCCGACCGCAGCGGCGCGCAGCTCATCGGCGACGGCGAACCGCTGGCCCGGGCACTGCTGAAGATCGACCACTACGCCAAGCAGGTCCCCATGAAGGTCGACCCCGCCATGGCCACCGCCTACATCATCAACCCGCTGGCCGGGAAGCCGGGCAAGCAGTCGAGCAGCTTCAGCAACCTCTTCCGCACACACCCGCCCACCGACGACCGCATCGCGCGCTTGCGCGGCGGTGCATGGCAGGAGTAGCACCATGGCAGGGCGGATACACAGATTCGCCGGGGTGGTGACTCCCCAGTGGCAGAGGAGCCGGTGGTCCGCCACCGGCTCCTCTCGCGTGTGCCGTGCCGTCAGTCGCGGAAGTTCTCGAACTGGAGCGGTACGCCGAAGTCGCCCTCGCGCAGCGCGGTGATGGCGGCCTGCAGGTCGTCGCGCTTCTTGCCGGTGACGCGGAGCTGGTCGCCCTGCGCCTGTGACTGCACGCCCTTGAGCCCCAGGTCCTTGATGAAGCGGTTGAGCTCGCGGGCCTTGTCGGACGAGATGCCCGCGTTGAGGGTGACGACCTGGCGGGCCGTGCCCCCGGACGCCTCCTCGACCTTGCCGTAGTCGACCGCCTTCAACGACACCTTGCGGCGCACCAGCTTCTCCTCGAGCACCACGCGCAGCGCCGCGAGGCGGTCCTCGGTGTTGGCGTGGAGCTTGATCTCGTGGTCGTTGAGCTCGATCGACGAGTTGGTGTTCTTGAAGTCGTAGCGGGTCGTCACCTCACGGCTGACCTGGTCGACAGCGTTGCGGACCTCCTGGAGGTCGACCTCGGAAACCACATCGAAGCTCGGCATGCCGACAACGTACCCGCGGCCGTGGGGTGGGGTCGGTTGACGAGTTCGGCGCCGCGCGGGCCTTCGCTACACTGTCCCGTTCCTGGTTCGGTGCCCGAGCGGCCAAAGGGAACTGGCTGTAAACCAGTCGCGAAAGCTACGAAGGTTCAAATCCTTCCCGGACCACACCCGGCACCCCCGGGCCCGCTCGCCGGCGGGCCCGGGAGCGCCAAGGGATCGAGCCGTGGGCTCCGGGCAGGCGACCTGAAGGGGATGCCATGACCGGACTCGAGGGGCGCGTCGCGCTGATCACCGGAGGTGCCCGCGGGCAGGGACGCAGCCACGCGGTCGCGCTCGCGCGGCGGGGCGTGGCGGTAGCGCTGGTCGACCGGTGCGCCGACGTCGCCACCATCGCCTACCCCATGGCCAGCGTCGCTGACCTGGCGGCCACGCAGGCGCTGGTCGAGGCCGAGGGCGTCCGCTGCACCACCCACCAGGCCGACGTCCGCGACCTCGACGCGCTGCACGCGATCGTGGCCGACGTCACCGCCGAGCTGGGGTCGGTCGACATTGCCATCGCCAACGCGGGCGTGTCGGGCATGGGGCTGATCTACGAGCAGTCGGCGGGGGCCTGGTCCGACATCGTCGACATCAACCTCACCGGCACCTTCAACACCATGCGGGCGGTGGCGCCGGGCATGCGCGACCGTCGGTGGGGCCGGATCGTGGCCGTGTCCTCGATGATGGGCCGGGCCTCGAACCCCACGCTCGCCGCCTACTGCGCGTCGAAGTGGGGGGTCATCGGGCTGGTCAAGGCCGTGTCGCAGGACCTGGCGCACGTCGGCGTCACCGTCAACGCGGTCGCGCCCGGGAACATCGCCACACCGATGGTCCTCAACGACAACATGTTCCACACGATGCGCCCCGACCTCGAGAACCCGACGGCCGACGACCTGGCGCCGGTGCTGGCGGGCCTCCACCTCCAGCCGGTGCCGTGGCTCGAGCCCGAGGAGGTCACCCGGGCGGTGCTGTACCTCGTCGACGAAGGCGCCGAGCACATCACCGGCACGGTCATGGACGTGAGCGCCGGGGCCTCGGCCCGCTTCACCGCCTAGGGCCTACCCTTCGCCACCATGGAACCCGTCTCCCCGCTCGTGGCCCGCAAGACCTGGCGCACCGTCGAGCCCTGCCACTCGCTCATCTACTTCGCCATCGAGGCGGGCGAGGCCTACGCGGAGCTCGGGGTCAAGGGGGTGATGGGCTACTTCGCCTCCCGCGCCGCAGCGTTGGGGCCGGCCTCGGCCGAGCTGGTGGTCGCCACCTTCTACAACTTCAACCCCTCGTTGGTCGCGTCGGTGATCCCGGCCGCCTGGGACATCACCACCCCGGAGGCCATGGTCGAAGCGCGCCTCCGCGCGGCCGACGGTGCGCTGCGCCGCGTGCTGGGAGACGCAGTGGGCTCGCCCGAGATGGCCCGTGCCGCGGAGCTGGTGCGCATCGCCGCCGAGCACGGCTGCGAGCGACCGCAGGGCCGTCCGCTGTTCGCCGCGCACGCCTCGCTCGACTGGCCCGAGCAGCCGCACCTCGTGCTGTGGCACGGGCAGACGCTGCTGCGCGAGTTCCGGGGCGACGGCCACGTCGCCGCGCTGCTCACCGCAGACGTCGGCCCCGTCGAGTCACTGGTGGTGCACGCCGCCACCGGGGAGGCACCCACCGCCATGCTCCGCCTCACCCGCAGCTGGCCCGACGACCACTGGGACGAGGCCGTCGAGCGCGTCCGGTCCCGCGGCTGGCTGGTCGACGGTGAGCTGGCCCTCAACGACGCCGGCCGGGCCCACCGCCAGCGGGTCGAGGACGACACCGACCGCCTGTCGGTGCGCCCCTACACGGCCCTCGGTGACGACCGCTGCGACGAGCTGCGGCGCCTGGCCCGTCCCTGGAGCCGGGCCATCGTCGGCGCCAACATGGGCGCCGCCTCCAGCCCCCTCGGCTGAAGACCCTCCACCCTTCCCCCCCCAACCCGTTCTTTGAAGGGAATACCCCCTCAGAGGGGGTATTCCCTTCAAAGAACGGCTGGGGGCGGGGGGTCAGACCTCATCGGGGATGACCACGGCGCGGCCGTGGAGCTCGCCGTGCTCGAGCTGCTCGTAGGCCTGCGCGACGTCGTCGAAGTCGAAGCGCGCGACGACGCTCTGCACGAGCCCGCGCTCGGCGAGCGCCACCACGTCGTGCACGTCGGCGATGTTCGAGCCCTGGAACGTGAACACGTCGGCCTCGCGCGGCAGCCCCCCGTACCAGGGCCGACGGAAGGTGCCGCCCGCGGCCCCGACCACGGCGAAGGCCCCGGCCATGCGGGTGGCGGCCAGGCCGGCCTCGATGGTGGCGTCGATGCCCACGAAGTCGAGCACCGCGGCGGCGCCGTCGCCGTCGGTCAGCTCAAGGATGGTGGGAGCCGTGGCCGCGTCGACCCCGATGACCGACTCGTGGGCACCCAGTGAGGTGGCGAACGCCAGCCGGTCGTCGGCGGTGTCGACAGCCACGACCCGCGCCGGCGACAGGGCCCGGAGGAACTGCACCGCGAAGCTGCCGAGCCCACCTCCGGCGCCGATCACGACCGCGGTGGAGCCCGGCTCGAGCCGGGGGAGCACCCGCTTGACGGCGTGGTACGAGGTGGCGCCGGCGTCGGTCAGGGGCCCGGCGATGACGGGGTCGACGGACCGCAGCGGGACGATCTCGCGCACGCTGGCCGCGAGCACGAACGGTGCGAGGCCGCCGTCGCGCCCGAAGCCCCGGCCGAACGTCGACGAGGTGCAGATGCTGTCGCGACCACGGAGGCACTCGTGGCACGTGCCGCACGAGTGGGCCGACACCAGGGCCACGGCGTCGCCGCTGCCCAGCCCCTCGACGTCGTCGGCCAGGTCCCACACCCAGCCGCCGACCTCGTGACCGAGCGTGAACGGCACCTCCCAGCCCAGCTGCCGGCCGAACTCCTCGGGCACCTGGCTCATCATGGCGTCGGAGTGGCACAGGCCGTTGGCGGCCACGCGCACCAGCACCTGGCCCGGTCCCGGCCGCGGCACCGGCGCCTCGGCGAACTGCGGGCCCTGCTGCCAGTCGAGGATGCGGTAGGCGCGCACGGCGGTCCCTTCGGGGTCGGGGGGGGTGACGGGTGGCGCTCAGCATCGCACGTGCTAGGAAGGCGGCGGTCCTGGAGCAGTCGGATCGCGTCGGCGGTCCGACTGCCCGCTCCGGGAGCTTCCACAGGGGAAACGTCCAGGGGGACACCGATGACCGACGAAGCCGCCACCGACACGCCGGCGCCGCGACAGTGGACCCGCGACTACGAGGCGCTGCGCGGCCAGCTCGACGCCTGGCTCCAGGGCCAGCTGCCCGCCGACGCCGAGCCGCGGGTCTCGGCCCTGGTCGTGCCCGAGAGCAACGGCATGTCGAGCGACACGGTGCTCTTCGACCTGTCGGTGGTCGAGGACGGCGAGCGCGTCGTGCGGCCCTGCGTGGCCCGGCTCGCGCCCGAGGACACCGCCACGCCGGTGTTCCCGAGCTACGACTTCCCCAAGCAGTTCCAGGTGATCCGCCTCGTCGCCGAGCGCACCGCGGTCCCCGTCCCACCCGCGCTCTGGCTCGAGCCCGACAGCGCCGCGGTGGGATCGCCGTTCTTCGTGATGGCCCGCATCGAGGGCCAGGTCCCGCCCGACGTGATGCCGTACACGTTCGGCGACAACTGGCTGGCCGATGCCTCGCCCGACGACCAGCGCAAGCTCCAGGACTCCACCGTGCGCGCACTGGCCGCCCTGCACGAGGTCGACACCGCCAACGCCGACCTCACGTTCCTCGAGTTCCCGCACGAGGGCGACACCGCGCTGCGCCGCCACGTGAACGAGATCTGGGGCTACTACGAGTGGGTGGCCGGGCAGGGGGTGCGCCAGCCGCTCATCGAGCGCTGCTTCGCCTGGATGGACGAGAACTGGCCCGACGACACCGACACGCCGGTGCTGCTGTGGGGCGACGCCCGCATCGGCAACGTGCTGTACCGCGACTTCGAGCCCGTGGGCGTGCTCGACTGGGAGATGGCGGCCACCGGCCCGCGTGAGATCGACCTGGGGTGGATGATGTTCCTCCACCGCTTCTTCCAGGACCTCACCGAGCAGATGGCGATGCCGGGGCTGCCGGACTTCATGCGCCGCGACGACGTGGTGGCCACCTACGAGCAGGCGTCCGGCGTGCAGGTCCGCGACCCGCACTTCTACATGCTCTACGCGGCGCTGCGGCACGGCATCATCATGAGCCGCATCCAGCAGCGCCAGATCGCCGCCGGTGAGGGCACCATGCCCGACGACCCCGACGACATGATCATGCACCGGGCCACCCTCGAGCAGATGATCGACGGCACCTACTGGACGAAGTTGTGAGCAGCCACGTCCAGGCCTTCTCCCACTTCGGGCTCTGCGTCACCGACCTCGACCAGTCGCTGGCCTTCTACTGCCAGGGCCTCGGCTTCGAGCCCACCATGTCGCACGACGTCGGCGACGACTACGCCCGACTGATGGAGCTCGACCACGTCACGCTGCAGTCCCGCTTCATCGCGCTGGGCACCACGTCGATCGAGCTGCTCCACTTCGTCGAGCCGCCCGCGGGGGGCGAGCCCGAGCGCCGTCCGGTGAACAAGCTCGGCCTCACCCACCTGTCACTGCGCGTCGACGACATCGACGCGGTCGCCGCCGACATCGCGCGCTTCGGCGGCACCGTCCTCGACGACACGCGCACCACCATCGACTTCCACGGGGCCCAGCTCGACTTCGTGTACTGCACCGACCCGAACGGCGTGCGCATCGAGCTGATGCAGCTCCCCGGCTGACGTACCCGGAGGCCGCGCGGTCAGCTCACCGAGAGCAGGTCGACCACGAACACCAGCGTCTCGTTGGGGCCGATGACCCCACCGGCGCCGCGCTCGCCGTAGCCCAGGTGGGGCGGGATGGTGAGGCGCCGACGCCCGCCGACGCGCATGCCGGCCACGCCCTGGTCCCAACCGTCGATCACCTGGCGACCGCCGAGGCGGAACGAGAAGGTGTCGCCGCGGTCCCACGAGGCGTCGAACTGCGTGCCGTTCGACCAGCCGACGCCGACGTAGTGCACCTCGACGTTGCGACCGGGGGTGGCCTCCTCGCCGTCGCCGACCGACAGGTCGTCGATCTGGAGCTCGGTGGGGGCGGGTTCCGCTGGGATGGTGACGTCTGGCTTGGGCATCCGGCCGAGGCTACCGGCGGGTCCACGAGGGCGCGCGCCGGCCGCCGATGCGGTAGAACGTGTTCTAACGCTGAGGTCCGGGGCCGTGCCCACGTCCGGTGCCCGACAGCGACGAGACCGGGGGTATCGATGCGCATCGCCTACACCGACGAGCAGGAAGCGCTGCGGCGCGAGCTGCGTGAGTACTACGCCGAGCTGCTCGATCCCGACACCGAGCGCCAGCTCTCCACCGGCCGCGGCATCGGCCCGGTGATGCGCCGCGTGGTCAAGCAGATGGCCACCGACGGCTGGCTCGGCATCGGCTGGCCCAAGGAGTACGGCGGCCAGGGTCGCGGCCCGATGGAGCAGTTCATCTTCTTCGACGAGTCGATGCGGGCCGGGGCGCCGGTCCCGATGCTCACCATCAACACCGTCGGGCCGACCATCATGAACTTCGGCACCGACGAGCAGAAGGACCGCTTCCTGCCACCGATCCTGGCCGGCGACATCCACTTCTGCATCGGCTACAGCGAGCCCGGCGCGGGCACCGACCTCGCCGCCCTGCGCACGACGGCGGTCCGCGACGGCGACGACTACATCATCAACGGCCAGAAGATGTGGACCAGCCTGGCCAACGACGCCGACTACTGCTGGCTGGCGGTGCGCACCAACCCCGAGGTGAAGAAGCACCAGGGCCTGTCCATGATCATCGTGCCGATGGACACCCCCGGCATCGAGATCCGCACGCTCGACCTCATCGGCGAGCACGACATCGCCGCGGTGTTCTACGACGACGTGCGCGTCCCCGCGGCGAACCTCGTCGGCGGCGAGAACAACGGCTGGACGCTCATCACCAACCAGCTCAACCACGAGCGCGTCACCATCTGCAGCCCCGGCATGGTCGACCGCCATCTCCTCGAGGTGCGCCACTGGGCGCAGACCACGCTGCGCGCCGACGGCAGCCGCGTCATCGACGAGCCCTGGGTGCAGGTCAACCTCGCCAAGGCGCACGCCGGCTTCGACTTCCTGCGGCTCATGAACTGGAAGGTCGCCTGGCAGGCCGAGGAGGGAGCGCTCTCCGTCGCCGACGCCAGCACCACCAAGGTGTTCGGCACCGAGCACTACATGGACGCCATCAACCTGCTGCTCGAGGTGCTGGGCGAGCCCGGCTACCTCAAGCGCGACACGCCGGGCGCGCTGCTGCGGTCGCGGCTCGAGAGCATGTACCGCGGCCTGACGATCCTCACCTTCGGCGGCGGCACGAACGAGATCCAACGAGACCTGATCGACGTGTTCGGCCTCGGCATGCCGATGGCGAAGCGCTAGGAGCAGCCATGGACTTCTCACGTACCGACGAGCAGGTGGCCATCGCCGACCTGGCTGCCCAGATCCTCGCCAAGCACGCCACGCCCGAGCGGCTGCGCACCCTCGAGGACGACCCCGCCTGGACCGGCTCCGATCCCGAGCTGTGGGCCGCGCTCGCGGAGGCCAACCTGCTGGGCCTCAACGTGCCCGGATCAGGCCACGGCGACCACAGCGGCTCGGGCCTGGGCCTGGTCGAGGCCTGCGAGCTGCTCGAGCAGGCCGGGCGCACGGTGGCTCCCGTACCGTTGCTCGCCACGGTCGCCTACGCAGTGCCGGCGCTCGCCCACTTCGGCACGCCGGAGCAGCAGGCTGCCTGGTTGCCGGGCGTGGTGGCCGGCGACGTGGTGCTCACCGCCGCGCTCGTCGAGGCGCTCGGCGACCCGCTGCACCCGACCACGGTCGCCAGCCCCGACGGCGACGGCTGGGTGATCACCGGCACCAAGGTCTGCGTGCCCGCCGGCCTGGTGGCCGACCGGGTGCTCGTGGCCGCGTCGACGCCCACCGGCGAGGTCGGCCTCTTCCTGGTCGATCCCGCGCAGGCCGGCGTCACGGTCAGCCGGCAGGACACCGTGTCACGCGTCCCGGAGGCCATGGTCGAGCTCGACGGGGCCCGTGTGGGCGCCGACGCCCTCGTCGGACCGCTCGACGGCGACGCCACCGCGGTGGTGTTCGCGCGGCAGCACGCCATGGTGGGCATCGGCGCGTTCATGACGGGGGTGGCCGAGGCCGCCCTGAAGCTCACCGCCGACTACACCAGCACCCGCGAGCAGTTCGGGCGGCCGATCGCGACCTTCCAGGCCGTCGGGCAGCGCGCGGCCAACGCCTTCATCGACACCCAGGCGATCCGCCTCACCACCCTGCACGCGGCCTGGCTGCTCGATGCAGGTCGTGACGCGGCGAAGGAGGTGGCGG
>JADGOP010000287.1 GCA_017882935.1 Actinomycetota bacterium | reverse complement strand
GCCACCGTCGCCTGGCTCACCGAGGAGCTGGGCGAGCTGGCGCAGGCGGTCCGCAAGGGCTCGGTTGCGGACCAGCAGCACGAGCTCGGCGACGTGCTCGCCTGGCTGGCGTCGCTGGCCGACCAGCTCGGTCTGTCGCTCGACGAGGCCGCGTCGCGCTACGCCGGCGGCTGTCCCCGCTGCGGCACCCTGCCCTGCGGCTGCCCCTGACCCACTTCACCCGAACTTCTGGGGACGGATAGGTGCCTCTGGCGCACCTATCCGTCCCCGAAACGCCAGCGGTGGGCGGAGCGGTGGGCGGGGGGTGGAGGGTGGAGGGTCAGCTGGCGACGGCGAGTCGGGGTGCGGCGGCGGCCCGCTCCCTGGCCTGCTCCAGCGCCAGCGAGGGACCGGCGAGCGCGTCGAGCGCGTTGATGAACGCGAACGCCGCGGGTCGGATGACGGTGGCGTCGAAGCCGGGCGGGCGGCGGATGCCGTAGAGGCCGCGGGCCCAGGCCGGCAGCAGGTCGAGCGACGCCTGGATGATGACGTTGGAGATGCCGCGGGCCACCGGGTCGGTGCCCATCGGTTGCATGATGAACGCCAGCGCCTCGACGGCCTGGGTGTCGGCCACGAGCTCGCCGCGGATGTCGTGGAGGTACTGGCGCACCTCGGCGCGGCTGCGCGGGATGCCGGTGCCGCCGAGCTTCTCGGCCACCACCGCGGTCTCCTCGAAGTAGCGGTCGAGGTCGGTGCCCCGGACCGGGCGCGGGTGGTAGCGCCGGTGGGCCCAGAGGATGCTGCCCATCTCGGCCACGTGCACCCAGGTGACGAGGTCGGGGTCGGTGGCGACGTAGGGCCGGCCGTCGGGCGCGATGCCGCGCACGTGGCGGTGCACCGCCCTGACGGTGGCGATCATGGCTTCGGCCACCTCGGTGGACCCGTAGGTGGTGCCGCCCACGAAGGAGGCGGTGCGCCCGAGCCGCCCGAGCGGGTCCTCCTTGTAGGTGGAGTGCTCGGCGACGCCGGCCATGACGAGCGGGTGCAGCGCCTGGAGCATCAGCGACGAGAAGCCGCCGATGATGGCCGAGGGGTGGCCGTGCACCCGCCACGTGACCGAGTCGGGGCCGAAGAGGCCCGCGTCGCCGGGCGGGTCGGTGTACTGCTCCTGCGGGAAGCGGTCGACGGTGAAGGCGGCCTGCATGTTCCCGGCCACGGCGCGGCGGAGGGGGGCCAGCGGGTCGGGGGCGGTGCCCACGATCGGCAGTCGGACCGGCATGTGGCGCTCCTCGGCGTTCCGGGATCCTTGACACTCGTCAAGGATAGAGTCGACGATAGGTCGGTCATTGACAGCTGTCAAGGTGTCCGGTGACACTGCTGGCCTTGCCCGCGCACCGCACCGTCACCGACACCACGTTGCTCGACCTGGCCCTCGACATCTTCGCCGACGTCGGCTTCGAGGGGGCGTCGGTGCGGGAGCTGTGCCGCCGGCTCAACGTCAGCCACAACCTCGTCCACGAGCGCTTCGGGTCGAAGGACCAGCTGTGGCAGGCCGCGGTGGCGCACGGCTTCCAGGAGCTGGCGGTCACCCTGGCCAGCGCCGCCGCCCACGCCCCGCCCGACCCCCTCGACCGCCTGCGGGCCGTGCTCATCCGCTACGTCGAGGCCATCGCGGCCCGGCCCGCGCTC
Source organism: Actinomycetota bacterium (assembly GCA_017882935.1). GTDB lineage: Bacteria > Actinomycetota > Acidimicrobiia > Acidimicrobiales > Iamiaceae > JADGOP01. The sequence goes on along the minus strand of JADGOP010000287.1, from coordinate 2,421 downwards.
ATCCGCATCATCAACCACGAGGCCACCCACCCCGGCCCGCGGCTCGACCACCTCTACCGCGTGTACCTGCGCCCGGCGCACAACGTGTCCGACGCCGCGCTGCGCCTCCTCGAGGACGAGGGTCGGGCCCACCACATCCCCGCGGCCACGTTGCACTTCCTCGTGGGCCACGGCGCCGGCGGCCTGGCCAGCCTCCCCGACCTGGCGGGCCGCTTCAGCCCCACCGACCCCGACCCCCTCACCCAGGCCCGCGACGCGATCGACCTCATCCTCCGCGGCATCCTGATCTGACCGACCCGGATCCGGACACGGCGCGCGGGGAGCGCACCTGCAACGCTGGGCAGCCATGAGCAAAGCGCCTCCTCCCGTTCCCGACCAGCACGGGAAGACCATCCTCATCACCGGTGCCAACAGCGGCCTGGGGCTGCGGTCCGCCGAGGCGTTGGCCGCGGCCGGCGCCACGGTGCTGCTCGCCTGCCGGAACGAGACCAAGGCGTCGGCCGCGCTCGGCCAGGTGCGCAAGGTGGCCATCGGCGAGGAGCCCCGCGTGGTGCGCCTCGACTTGGCCGACCTCGACTCGGTGCAGGCCTGCGCCGACGAGGTCGACGGCTCGGTCGACCGGCTCGACGTGCTGATGAACAACGCCGGCGTCATGGCCATCCCGCGGAGCCAGACCCGGCAGGGCTTCGAGATGCAGTTCGGCACCAACCACCTCGGCCACTTCGCCCTGACGGGCCGGCTGCTGCCCACGCTGCTGCGCGCCGCCGCGCCCCGCGTGGTCACCGAGGCGTCGACCGGTCACCGCATGGGCAAGATCTACTGGGACGACCTCGACGGCGCCAAGAGCTACAACAAGTGGCGGCGCTACGGGCAGACGAAGCTGGCGAACCTGCTCTTCACGGCCGAGCTGAACCGTCAGGCGGGCGTGCACGAGACCTTCCTCATCGCCGCGGCCGCGCACCCGGGCTACGCGGCCACCAACCTCAGCATCGCGGGACCGGGCCAGTCGGGTGCGAAGAAGGTGTGGACCGCCGCCGTCCGCCTCGGCGACTCGCTCATCGCGCAGTCCGACGTGGCGGGGGCCATCCCGCAGATCCACGCCGCCACCGCGCACGACGTCGTCGGCAACGACTACTACGGCCCCAGCGGCTTCGCCGAGCAGCGGGGCTGGAGCGCCAAGCGCGTGCCGCGCTCCGCCGCCGCGGCGAACGCCGCCGACGCCAAGCGCCTCTGGGCCGTCTCCGAGGAGCTCACCGGCGTCACCTACCCCTGGCCCGACACCGCCACCTGACCTCGGTTCCTCCGCCGCGTTCTGGGTGGGAATCGGGGCGTCAGGGCACGCCGATTCCCACCCAGAACCCGGATCGTGCGGATCGTGCGGCGGGTGCGGCGGGTGCGGCGAGATCGTCGGTCAGGCGTCGGCGGGGTTGACGGGCTCGAGGCCGTGGTCGGTGAGGCGACTGGCCACGTCGGCCGGCGCCACGTCGCCGCGGGCCGCGCGGATCTCGGCGGCGCGCTCGTTGACCACCGGGGCCGCCGTGCCCACGTTCACCCAGCCGAGGATCTGCTCCTCGTCGGTCAGCTCCAGCAGCTCGCTGAGGTCGCCACCCGTACGGAACGGCGCGCTCTTCCACATCGCACCCAACCCCAGGGCGTGGGCTGCGAGGGCGAGGGCGAAGCCGGTGCACGCCGCCGACGCCTCCTGCTCCCACAGCGGCACCTTGTTGCCCTGCACCGGCGACGCCACGATGACCACCAGGGTCGGCGCCACGAACGCCTTCGAGCGCATCTTCTCGACGGCTGCGAACGGCAGGTCGGCCTGGTGCTCGAGGGCCACGCTCGCCAGCGCGGCGCCGAAGCGGTCGCGCTCGTCGCCCGAGATCACCACGAAGCGCCAGGGCCGCAACGTGCCGTGGTCGGGGACGGTGGTGGCGGCGCGGAGCAGCACGTCGAGCTGCTCCGCATCGGGACCGGGCTCGACCAGGGCGGACACGCTGCGACGGCTGAAGATGCCGTCGAGGAGCTCGCGCCGGGCGGCGCCATCGGCGGGCGCGGGTGACGGAGGATCGGGAGGGCTGATGGCGGCAGGCTATCCGGGGGCCCGGGCGGCCCGGAGGGCGTCGGCGCCGATATCGTCGCCCACGATGCCCACCGATCCGCTGCCCCCGACCGCTGTCGACGGTCAGGCCGGTGCGGCCACCGTGCACGACCCGGCCGTCGCACCCATCATCCGCACGGTCGACCTCACCAAGACCTACGCCGGCACCGACTTCAAGGCCGTCGACTCGCTGAACCTCACCGTCCAACCGGGCGAGATCTTCGGGCTGCTCGGCCCCAACGGCGCGGGCAAGACCACCACGGTCGAGATCCTCGAGGGCTACCGCCGGCGCGACGGCGGTGAAGTCCGCGTGCTCGGGCTCG
>JADGOP010000286.1 GCA_017882935.1 Actinomycetota bacterium | reverse complement strand
TCGGCCAGCTCGTGGGCCCGGACCTCGACGTCGACGCCGAACAGCGGGGTGCGCACGGTGGTGCCGAACAGCGCCTGGTAGCGCTCGTCGTCGGGGTGGGCGACGAGGGCCACGCACGCGGCAAGCAGCTCGGGCCGGGTGGTCTCGATGAACACCGGCTCGTCGGTGTCGGAGCGGTGGAAGGAGACGCGGTGGTAGGCGCCCGGGCGCTCACGGTCCTCGAGCTCGGCCTGCGCGACGGCGGTGCGGAAGGTGATGTCCCAGAGGGTCGGCGCCTCGGCGAGGTAGGCCTCGTCGCGGGCCAGGTTGCGGAGGAACATCCGCTGCGAGGCGGTGATGGCCGCAGGGCTGATGGTCTGGTAGAGGTGCGCCCAGTCGACCGACAGGCCGAGCCGGCGCCACGTCGCCTCGAAGGCCTTCTCGTCCTCGGTGATGAGCCCCTGGCACAGCGCCACGAAGTTGCGGCGGCTGACCGGGACCTGGTTCTTGCCCGGTTTGTCGGGGGGCGTGAAGTCGGGGTCGTAGGGCAGCGAGGGGTCGCAGCGCACCCCGTAGTAGTTCTGCACCCGACGCTCGGTGGGGAGTCCGTTGTCGTCCCAGCCCATGGGGTAGAAGACGGCCTTGCCGCGCATGCGCTGGTAGCGCGCCAGGGTGTCGGTGTGGGTGTAGCTGAAGATGTGGCCGATGTGGAGCGACCCCGACGCGGTGGGCGGCGGCGTGTCGATGGAGTACACCTGCGCCCGCTCGGCGGTGCGGTCGAAGGCGTAGGTGTCCGCCTCGCTCCAGCGGGCGTCCCACTTGGCCTCGAGCCCGTCAGGGGAGGGCTTGTCGGGAACGGACGTGCTGGTCGGCGTGGGCGCGGCGTCGGTCATGGTGCCCGAAAGGGTACCGGCGGCGCCCGCCCCGCTCCGAACCCGTTCGTCCCCGAATGTTCTGTGGGAAGCCCCGCATAACGGTCACTTCTGGGGGAAACTTCCGCGAGCACCGTGAGGTGTGCCGAGGTGCTTGCCATAGCGAACCGGAAAAGTGCCCGGATACCGGGGCTTCCCACAGAACATTCGCGGCGGTCAGGGGGTGGGGCGGACCTTGAGCTCGTGGCCGGCGGACGTGAGGCAGGCGCCGCTGGCGAGGTCCCACTTCCAGCCGTGCATGGTGCAGGTGAGGGTGGTGCCGTCGACGACGCCGAAGTGGCCGAGGTCGGCCTTCAGGTGGGGGCAGCGCCGCTGCAGGCACCAGTCGCCCAGCTCGATCTCCTCGTCGCCGTCCTGGCGCTCGGCGTACCAGCCCTCGGCGTACTCGAGGCGGTCGGGGACCAGGCATTTGAAGAACGTGTAGACGTACTCGTTGTAGGCGCCGGCCCGGTGCGCCTCGAAGCGCAGCCCCAGGAACAGGGTGTTGACCCAGTCGACCTCGTGGTCGGCGATGAGGCGCTCGACCAGCGGGCGCGCCACCCGGAACCGGTAGCGGCAGGTCTCGCCCTCGGCGGCCGTGCGGACCACCCGGGCGGGGAAGTCGATGACCACCGCCAGGTCGTCGGCGCGGCCGTCGCCCGCCGGTGCCGTGGGGTCGCCGGCCACGAGCAGCTCGACGGGGTAGCCGATGCCCTCACGGAAGTGGTCGGCGAGCTCGAGCAGCGGCTCGAACCAGGCCCGGAGCTCGCCCAGGACGTCGGTGCCCGGCACGGCCCACGACGCCTTCTCCGCAACGATGGCGTCGCGCTCGCGGGCCGCGTAGGCCTCGAGGTACTCCGCCTTGTGGGTGAAGATGCGCGCGACCTGCTCGTCGGGGATCGGGTGGGTCACCTCGCACGTGGTGCCCACGCCGTCGGCGCCGGCCAGGATCTCGGCGGTGCTGCCCGGGATGAGGAGGTGGCCGTGGGCCCGGCTCCGCGCGGCGAGGAGCTCGAGGAACACCGTCTGGTCGGGGAAGGTGTTCGACGGGTCGCGGTCGATGTCGTTCTGGGCGTACAGCTCCTCGTCGAGGAAGCAGGGCGGCCCGGCCGTGGGGATGACGTGCGCGCCACCGACGTTCTCGACGTAGCGCAGCGCCCGCTCCATGCCGTTGACCCGCTTCTCGGCGCCGATCTTCGCCTTGGTGCGCTCGGGCAGGTCGTAGACCATGGGCCACCAGATGGCACCCGAGAACTGCAGCAGGTGGGCGTCGAACCCGCCGGGCCCGGCGAAGCCGCGCAGCAGGTCGAACCCGAGGGGCCGGGCGTCGTTCTGGTTGAGGATGCAGGCGGTGCCGTCGTCGAGCGCGAGCGCGGAGTCGCCGAGCGGGCCGTCGGCCGGTGAGACGAGCGCGTCGATCATCACGCGCAGCCCGTCGAGCTCGACCGTCTCGTGCGCGGGCACGGTGACGAACCGGGTGAACCCGAGGTCCCGGAGGGCATCACGCAGGTCCTCGACGGGGAAGTCGGGGAGCAGCACCGTGGCGTCCTTCGAGACCTTCGACGCCAGCAGCTCGGGATCGAAGTGGTCGTGGTGGAGGTGCGACACGTACAGGTAGTCGGCGCGGCCGAGGCGGTCCCAGTCGAGCTGCGAGTTGTCGGGGAACACGAACCACGAGGCGTAGTAGGCCGGGGTCACCCAGGGGTCGCACAGCACGGTGCCGGCGCGCGTCTCGACGAACAGCCCGGCGTGTCCGACCGACGTCACCTTCATTCGGTGTCGGCTCCGATCTCGCGCAGCGCCGAGGTGATGGCGGCCCGCACCCGCCGCGCGGTCTCCGGGTTGAAGTGGGCCGTGGCGCGCTCGCCCAGCTCGCCCCCGAGCTCGACGGTGAGCTCGACCCGCAGGTCCTGGCAGCCGTCGCAGTCGTCGGTGACGGCCACGATCCACCATGCCCGCGGGCGCTCGGGATCGTCCTCGGGATGGTCGTCGTGGCCGAAGTCGACGGACTGCTTCATGCTCGGTAGTCAAGCAACCCGGCGCCCATCGGCACGAATGCGCCGGGCCGGACCGGTCAGTGCGTCACGAGGTCGGACAGCTCGTCGCGGAGGTCGAGGAACCGGGGGTCGCGCTTGATGTTGGGACCGCGGTCGTGGCCGAAGGGGATGTCGACCTCGGCCGCCACGCGCCCCGGTCGGGCGGCGAGCACGTAGACCCGCTGCGAGAGGTAGATCGCCTCCTCGACGTCGTGGGTGACCATGAGGATGGTCGTGCCGGTGCGGCGCCACACGGTGAGCAGGAAGTCCTGCATGGACCGCTTCGTCTGGGCGTCGAGCGCCCCGAAGGGCTCGTCGAGCAGCAGCACGTCGGGCTCGGGGGCCAGCGCCCGGGCGATGGCCACGCGCTGGCGCATGCCACCGGAGAGCTCGCGGGGGAGCGCCTTGGCGAACTCCGTGAGGCTCATGATGCCCAGCAGCTCCTGCACCCGACGGGCCCGCTCGGCCTTCGGCCACCTGGCCACCTTGAGCCCGAACTCGATGTTCTCGGACACCGACAGCCACGGGTAGAGCGAGTAGGCCTGGAACACCATGCCGCGGTCGGCGCCGGGGCCGATCACGAGCTCCTCGTCGATGCGCACCTCGCCGTCGGTGGGGGCCTCGAGGCCGCCGATGATCGACAGCAGCGTCGACTTGCCGCATCCCGACGCGCCGAGGAGGCATACCAGCTCGCCGTCGTCGACGTGGAGGTCGACGCCCTCGAGCGCGGCGACCGACGACTTGCGACCGGTGAACGTCTTGGACACGCCGCGCACGACGAGCTTGTCGTCGGCGAGCCGTCCGGTGGGGGAGATCTTCATCACGCCTTCGCCCAGGGTGCGATGCGGCCACGGAACCAGCGGAGGAACACGTCGCTCACCAACCCGATCACGCCGAAGACGATGAGCAGGGCGAACATGGTGTCGACCGCCCGGAAGCGCTGTGCCTTGATGATCTCGAACGCCAGGCCCTTCTGCGCCGCGAGCAGCTCGGCCACCACCAGCATCAGCCACGCGGCGGCGAGGTTGATGCGGGCCACGTCGACGATGCCGGGCAGCGAGTGCGGCAGGATCACCCGGCGCACGACGGGGCGGGGCGTCGCGCCGAGTGTGTACGAGGCGTTGATCAGCTCACGCGGCACGTTGCGGGCCACGTCGGCGATCATCAGGATGTTG
>JADGOP010000285.1 GCA_017882935.1 Actinomycetota bacterium | reverse complement strand
CTACTGCTGGGTCATGAGGCGGGTGATCTCGGCGCCCGGGTGGACGGTGAGCTCACCGGTGACGTCGAGCACGACCTTGTGGATCTCGCCGGTGAAGGTGAACGGGGCGAGGTAGGCCGAGGGGTCGACGCTGTCGAACGCGGCGTAGCCGCAGCTCATGCCCACCGTGGCGAACACGTTGGGCACGGTGTGGGGCAGCTCGCCGAAGCCGACGACCTCGCCGTCGGCGAACAGCCGCACCTCCGCGGGGGAGCCGAGGCCTGCCAGGAAGTCGGGCGGGCCGGTCGGGGCCAGCTCCATGCGGAGCTGCACGTCGCCCTCGGGCACCGGCGCGGTGGCCGACACCGTGAACGACGCCAGGCTGAGGTAGTTGTGCACGTAGTGCAGGTGGCCGCCGGCCACGTAGAGGGCGTAGCCGCCGTGGCGATTGCCGTGGGTGAGCAGCACCCCCTCGGCGCCGCCCGGCGGGACGGTGACGTGGGCGGTGATGCTGTGGGCGCGGTTGTTGGTGCGGGGAGCCGCGGCGAACGACACGGGTGAGCCGCCGGCGTACAGCTCGTAGACCTTGCGCGGGCCGCCCACGGGCGGCCGCTTGGCGAACAGGCGGGTGATGCCGCTGGCTGCGATGGGCAGCGCGCCGTAGCGCTCGGCCTCGGCCCACCACAGCTCGATGAGCTCGGCCAGCCGCTCGGGGTGCTCGGCGGCCACGTCGTGGCACTCGGCGGGGTCGACCTCGAGGTGGTAAAGCTCCCAGTCCTCGGCTTCGAGCTTGTCGAGCAGCGCCTCGGTGAGCGGGGTGCCGAAGGGGTGGCCCCGCTCGACGCCCTCGGCCAGGCTCGGCCCGGGGTACGGGCACACCGCCTTCCACCCCTCGTGGTAGATCGAGCGGTGCGCGAACATCTCGAAGTACTGCGTGGTGTGGCGGCTGGGTGCCTCGGGGTCCTCGAAGGCGTAGGCCAGGCTGGAGCCGTGCAGTGCGGACTGCTCGACGCCACGGATGTGGCTGGGCGCGTCGAGGCCGATGACCTCGAGGAGCGTGGGCATGATGTCGATGGCGTGCGCGTACTGCTCGCGCACCTGGCCCTGCGCGGCGATGCCCGCGGGCCACGAGACGATGCACGGGTCGGTGATGCCGCCCCGGTAGGTCTCGCGCTTCCAGCGCCGGAACGGCGTGTCGCCGGCCCACGTCCAGCCCCACGAGTAGTGGTTGAAGGTGTTCTCGCCACCCCACTCGTCGATGACGGCCAGGTTGTCCTCGAGCGTCTCGGGGGCGAGGTTGAAGAACAGGCCCTCGTTGCGGGTGCCGTGCTCGCCGCCCTCGGCGCTGGCGCCGTTGTCGGACACCGCGACGACGATGGTGTTGTCGAGCTCACCGAGCCCGTCGATGAAGTCGAGGACGCGCCCGATGTGGTGGTCGGTCTGGCTCATGAAGGCCGCGTAGACCTCCATCTGCCGGGTGTACATGCGCTTGGCGTCGTCGCTCAGCGAGTCCCACGGCTCGACGTCGGGGTCGCGGACCGACAGCTCGGTGCCGGCCGGCATGAGGCCGAGGGCGAGCTGCCGCTCGAACACGATGCGGCGGTACTCGTCCCAGCCCATGTCGAACTTCCCGGCGTAGCGCTCGATCCACTCGGGCTCGACCTGGTGCGGTGCGTGCCCGGCGCCGGTGGCGAACCAGAGGAAGAAGGGCTTGTCGGGTGCGTTGGTGTGCGCGTCCTTGATGAAGTCGATGGCGTGGTCGGCCAAGTCGGCGTTGAGGTGGTAGCCCTCCTGGGGCGTGGCCGGCTGGCGCACCGAGTGGTTGTCGTGGGTGAGGTCGGGGTGCCACTGGTCGGTGTCGCCACCGAGGAAGCCGTAGTAGCGCTCGAAGCCGCGCCCGAGCGGCCAGCGGTGGTAGGGCCCGGCCGGCGTGGTCTCCTGCGGTGGGGTGAGGTGCCACTTGCCGACGGCGAAGGTGTTGTACCCCGCGGCGAGCAGGGCCTCGGACACGAAGCCGTGCTCGAAGCCCATGGTGCCGTTGTGCGCGGGGTAGCCGAGCGACATCTCGGTGATGGCCGACAGGCCGAGCGTGTGGTGGTTGCGCCCGGTGAGGAGGCAGCCCCGGGTGGGGGAGCACAGTGCGGTGGTGTGGAAGTTGCTGAAGCGGAGCCCCCGCTCGGCGAGGCGGTCGAGGTTGGGTGTCTCGCAGAGGCCCCCGAAGGGGGAGAGCTGGCCGTAGCCGACGTCGTCGAGGACGATGACCACCACGTTCGGCGCGCCCTCGGGTGGCTCGGGTCGGGCGGGCCACGCGGGCGTCGACGTCTCGAGCGTGCGCCCGATGGTCCCGGGGAACGGCTGTCCCGGCGGGTACTGGATGAGCTTCTCGGCCATGGTCCCCCCTGCCGGCACCCTCCGCGGGCGCCGGCGCCTCACCCTAGAACGAAGCCGAGCGGGTGGGGGACGTCAGCTGAGGAAGTTGGGGACCGCGCCGCGCTCCGCGTCGCTGCGGCCCTTCGGCTCCTCCCAGTCCTCCTGCCGACCGAGCGGTGTGAGGTCGAGGAAGGCGTAGGAGCCACCGGTCCACTCCGCACCCCGGGCGAAGCTCGAGTAGGTGTGGAACACCCGGTCGCCGTCGCGCAGGAAGACGCTGTGGCCGGGCTGCTCCGAGGAGCCTTCGGTCAGCCAGCCCATGCCGGCGGCCACGAGCTCGTCCTTGTCGCGGTAGTTGAACTCGACGGGCGCGACCGACTCGTCGAGCGTCACGTGGAAGTCGTAGTTGAAGGAGCTGCCGTACGAGGAGTACCAGGGGAACGTCCAGCCGCGGGTGGCCTTGTAGCGCTCCAGCTTGGCGAGGGGCGCCCGGGACACGGCGGCGAACGTGGTGTCGCGTGACGCGAGGTGGGCGAGGAGCCCGTCGGAGATCTCGTCGGCGCCGGCCGTGCAGCTGGGGCAGCCCTCGTCCCAGCTCGGATCGAACATGAAGTGCTGGACGATGAGCTGGCGGCGTCCCTCGAAGGCGTCGAGCAGGCTGGTCGGACCATGCGGGCCCTCGAAGCGGTAGTCCTCCTCGATCTCGACCATCGGCAGCAGGCGCCGCTGGGTGTTGAGCGCGTCGCGGGCGCGGGTCAGGGCCTTCTCGTCGGCGAGCAGCCGGATGCGGGCGGCGCGCCACTCCTCTCGGGAGGCGATCTTGGGCAGGCTCACGGGGGAGCTCCTCTCGTCGGGTTCTCCGGGTTGGGACGGGGTGCGACCCCCAGACTCATCGCGCTGGCCGGATGGTGCCGGACTAAACACAGAGACATCGAAGGGTTCGATGTCTAAGAGCTGGCCATCGCGCCCTCCATGGCCGCCGTCAGTTGATCGGGAACCGCACCCGGAACGACGCGCCGCCGGCCGGTGACGTCTCGACCCAGGCCCGCCCACTCTGGATCTCAGCGAACCGACGCACGAGGTAGAGGCCGAGCCCGAGGCCGCCCTGGTTGCTCGCGCTGGGCCGCGCGAACGCCTCGAAGATCGTGTCGCGGTCGGCTTCCGGCACTCCCGGACCGGCGTCGTCGACGTTCATGACGGCAGCACCGGCCGACCGGGTGAGGCCGATCTCCACGGGCGTGCCGGAGGGGGTGTGCCGGATGGCGTTGAGGAGAAGGTTCTCGACGATCCGCTCCGCGAGCCCGGGGTCGATGCTGACCCACGCGGGCTCCTCTGGGACCACCACGGGCGACCCGGCCGGCATGAGGCGGCTCACGGCCGCGCCGATCAACGCGGTCAGGTCGGTCATCTGGCGGTGCACGGTTACCGTCCCGCCCGAAAGGCGCTCGAAGTCGAGCAGGTCCGCGATGATCCGGCTCACGTCGGAGCCGTCCAGCCTGCTCTGAGTGGCGGCCACGCCTCACCCCGGCAGGTCACGCGAACAGTCGAGCTGACGGACCCACGTCGAGATCGCGCCGCCCCCGGGTGGCGGCCCGTTCACCCGCTACTCTCGAACGGGTAATCGCCCCGTAACGTCAGCAGGGAATGCTGAGGCCCGAGTCGGGCCAGCTGGTCTGGCCGAGGCCGTCGATCGTGAGGTGGTGATCCGTCGTGGCACCCGATCCGATGGACGTGAACACCGGGCTCATCTCCCC
>JADGOP010000284.1 GCA_017882935.1 Actinomycetota bacterium | reverse complement strand
TGCGTCCCAGCGAGGAGCACCACCGATGAGCCCCACCGACGACGGCGATCCCGTGACCTTCGCCGACCTCGGGCTCGACCCCGAGCTGCTCGCCGCGCTGACCCACCTCGGTTACGAGGAGCCCACGCCGATCCAGCGTGAGTCCATCCCGCCCCTGGTAGGGGGCCAGGACCTGCTCGGCCAAGCCGCCACCGGCACCGGCAAGACCGCGGCGTTCGCGCTGCCGATCCTGCAGCGCCTCGTGGGCAGCGACCGCACCGACGAGCCGCTGGCGCTGGTGCTCGTGCCCACCCGCGAGCTGGCCATGCAGGTGTCGGAGGCGATCCACAAGTACGGCAAGGGCATCGGCGCCCGGGTGCTCCCCATCTTCGGCGGGCAGCCCATCGGCCGCCAGCTCCAGGCGCTGCGCCGCGGCATCGACGTCGTCGTGGCCACGCCCGGTCGGGCCATCGACCACATCGGCCGCGGCAGCCTGCCCCTCGGCGGCGTCGACATGGTCGTGCTCGACGAGGCCGACGAGATGCTCGACATGGGCTTCGCCGAGGACATCGACGCCATCCTGGCGGCCACGCCGTCGTCGCGTCAGACCATCCTCTTCTCGGCCACCCTGCCGGCGCGCATCAACCGGCTGGCGCAGCGCCACCTCACCGACCCGGTGCGCATCGAGATCGCCACCCCGTCGACGGCGCCGGGCGAGGCGCCCCAGGTCCGCCAAGTCGCGTACGTGGTGCCGCGGGCGCACAAGGCTGCTGCGCTCGGCCGGGTCCTCGACGTCGAGACACCGACCGCGGCGATCGTGTTCTGCCGCACCCGCAACGAGGTCGACGACCTCACCGAGACACTCAACGGGCGCGGCTACCGGGCCGAGGCGCTGCACGGCGGGATCAACCAGGAGCAGCGAGACCGCGTCATGGGGCGCCTGCGAGGCGGCACGGCCGACCTCCTCATCGCCACCGACGTGGCCGCACGCGGCCTCGACATCGACCACCTCACCCACGTCGTCAACTACGACGTGCCGTCGGCGCCGGAGTCCTACGTGCACCGCATCGGGCGGGTCGGGCGTGCCGGCCGAGAGGGCGTGGCCATCACCCTGGCGGAGCCACGCGAGCACCGCATGCTCAAGAACATCGAGCGGCTCACCAAGCAGAAGATCGCCATCGAGAAGGTCCCCACGGTCGCCGACCTCCGCACCCGTCGGATGGAGGTCACCCTGGCGACGCTGCGTGAGTCGATCCTCAACGACGAGCTCGACGACGACGACGGCGGGCTCGACCACTACCGCGTCGTGGTGGAGTCGCTGACGAGCGAGTTCGACCTGATGGAGGTGGCCCTCGCCGCGGTCAAGCTCGCCCACGACGCCAGCGCCGCCACCGGGACCGGCGACGAGGTCGACATCCCCGACGTCACGCTGCGCCCTTCGTCACCGCAGGACCGCGGTGGCCGCGACCGACCGCCTCGTGGCGACGGGCCCCGTCGCACCTTCGACGACGCCAAGCCGGGCGCCCCCGGCAAGCCACCGTCGGGCGACATGACCCGGCTGTTCGTGGGCATCGGCCACGACAGCAAGGTCCGCCCCGGCGACCTGGTGGGCGCCATCGCCGGCGAGACGAGTCTCAGCGGGCGCGACATCGGCGCCATCCAGATACGCGACCACTTCTCGCTCGTCGAGGTGCCGGAGTCGGCCGTCGAAGAGGTGATCGGCGCGATCCGCAACACCACCATCAAGGGCCAGAAGGCGCAGATCCGCCGCGAGCGCGACGACCCCCGCGCCACCCGCTGACGCGAGGCGGGCTCGTGGGGCGGGTGGGGCTCGAACCCACGACCGAGGAATTATGAGTTCCCTGCTCTGACCACCTGAGCTACCGCCCCGCAGATCCCGCAGGTTAGGGCGGACTCAGCAGGCACAGGCTCTCAGAAGTTGTAGGTGACCACGTCGAAGGTGCGGCCGTACTCGTCGGTGGGCGTCACGGTCACCGTGGTGCCCGACACCGTGACGAGCAGGAAGTGGTACACCTGGTCGGCCGAGGTCGGGGCCGTGGCGGCACCGCAGCGGCTGCCCTTGCTCTTCGTCGGTGACCAGCCGATGGCGTACGCGTCGAACGCGTGGCAGGGCACCTCGGCCACCGGCTGGAGCGTGCCGCCACCCCCACCGGTGACGTAGCTGGGGAAGGCGCCGGGTCCGGTGGCCACGTTGCGCTCGTAGATGTGGGCGTGGCCGTTGAACGCGAGGGACACGTGGTTGCTCGCCAGCAGGCCCTCGAGGCTGCCCGCCCCCTGGAGGTAGGTATCGGAGGTCTGGGCCTTCTGGTCGCTGTAGAGCGGGTAGTGGAAGAAGGCGAACTTGAGCCCCGTCGGGTGCGCGGCCAGGTCGGCCTGCAGCCATGCGTACTGGGGGGTCCCGGGCGCCCAGTGGGCCGCGTAGTCGTCGCTGTAGACGGTGCCGCTGCCGACGTTGCTGTCGGCCCAGTCGGCGCTCAGCACGTAGAAGCGGGCCTGCCCGACGTCGAACGCGTACCACTCGCTCGGGTACGAGGCCGAGGTGGTGCCGTTCACACAGCAGTAGGTCTCACGCACCGCCCGACCGCCCGACGTCGCCACGGCCTGGTCCTGGGGCCAGTTGATCTGCTCGGTGCTGCGCGTCGAGGCCCCGGAGCTGGCGCCATGGTTCCCCGGTGACACGAAGAGCGGCAGAGTGTCGCCGATCCGGGCCCAGAACGCCGACCCGAAGATGACGCTGGTGTCCTTGGCGTGGTGCTGCAGGTCGCCGGTGTTGGTCTGGCTGCCAGACGGGTAGCCGTTGTCGCCCACGCTCACCGCGAAGCTGGCGCCCGATGAGCCCAACTGGCCCAGCAGGCGGGTGGTGTCGGGGTTGTCACCGGCCGCGTCGGACTGGCCCCAGTCGCCGAACACGCCGAACGAGTAGGTGGCCGTCGAGCCGGCGGGCACCTGCGTGCTGAAGGCGGGCGACGGGTCGCCCCCCAACAGGTCGACCGAGGAGAGCGCCACGCGGTAGCAGTACCGACCCGACGCAGGGAGCGACAGCCTGGCGGCCCACTGGTACTCCGGGACCGAGGCGACCGTGATGCTGGTGCGCACCGCGGTGACCTTCGTGGTCGGCGTGCAGGCGCCCCCGCTGCCGACGGCTCCCCAGGTGGCGCTGCCCGTGGTGAAGCTCTTGTCGGTGGCCCAGTTCACGATGACCGACGTGCCGACGAGGTCGGTGAGGTAGGGGTAGCGCGTCAGCTGCGCGGCCACGCCCGGCGCGGCACCTGCCGGCGCACCCGTGACGGCCACCACGACCCCCGTCGTGAGCAACGCGGCGATGGCGGCGATGTTGCGGAACCTGGCGGGCACGTGGTTCGAGAACATGGCGTGGACAAACTCCTCCCGTCGGGCCCCACGCCGCTGCCGCCACCTGCACCCGCGCCGAGCCACCCGGACCTGTTCACGTAACGTAGGCGTCATCCTCGCACGGTGTATAGGGGCGCTTTCATGACGTTTTCCCCACGGTTCACCCGTCAGAAAGGTTACGGGGGCCCAGAACCGCTGGTCCGGGCGGCCTACAGCCTCGCCGGCGGCCCGTCGGGGAAGCTGAAGAACATCAGCTGCGTGCCGTAGGCGACCAGGCCGATGGCGGGGTCGGGGTCCCACAGCGCCATCTCGACCGAGGCGTAGCCCTCGCCCGCGAAGCGCGCCCGGTTGTGCCCGAGCAGCCACTCCGACCGGGCCTCGCCGAGCAGGTGGACCGTGAGGTCGGCGCTCGGCCCGAACCACATCTCCGGGATGGGCCCGATGCGCTCCCCCACCGCCCCGGGCATGGTGTCGCAGAGCGTGACGAGGGCCAGCGGGTCGATGCACCCGTCGTCGAGGCGGGGCCACTGCTCGAAGCGGTACCAGTAGGCCTGCTCGGACGTGGTGGGCTCGTAGTCGTCCCAGGGGGCGTGGCCGATGGCGGCCCGCCCCTCGACCTGCTCCCAGAAGCTGGGGGCGAAGCGCCGCTCGAACTCGTCGGGCGCGTCATCGCGGAACGAGGGGCAGTCGAGCGGCTCGGGGACCTCGGGCATGGTCAGCTCGGTGAACGAGAACCCGGGGCGCTCGCGCCCGAAC
>JADGOP010000283.1 GCA_017882935.1 Actinomycetota bacterium | reverse complement strand
CGTCCCGCAACCCGCGCGCGATGACCTTCACCCCCCGGTCGTGCCCGTCGAGGCCGGCCTTGGCCACGACGACTCGGTAAGGCCGGTCCACGGCGGCGATACTACGCAGATGCCCGAAACCGCCCCAATCCTGCGCCTTCTGTGAGCCCGGTCGCGCCCTCGTCGGGGCACGCGAGCAAGGCGCTGCTGCTCGCCGTGGGGGCGATCGTGGTGGGCATGGCCGCGCTCTACGGCGTGAGCGTCCTGCTCACCAACCGCCACAACGGGCACGCCCAGACCTCGCCCGCCGGGGGCATCGTGTCACTCGGCACCACCAAGCACCTGGCCCAGGAGATCTCCGACGGCGCCCAGCCCGTCTTCTTCCCCGACACCTCGGGCAACAACCTGCGCGCCGTCTACGTGCAGCACAGCGGCCCCGACCGCGACACCGGCTGGACCGCGTTCCTCGCCCAGGTGCCCGGCGCGGCCAACGACTGCCTGTGGCAGTGGAACGCCACCACCCGGCAGTTCGACGCCTCCTGCGACCACGCCCGGCACGCCCCCGCCGACGGCTCCGGCCTCGAGACGTACCCCGTGGTGGTGACCGACGGCCACCTCAAGATCGACTTCCGCACCCGGACCACCACCACCAGCAACGGCGGCTGACCGTCGGGAGCGCCTTCGGCCGGGCCCGCGACCTGCACCTCGGGGCGGGCCTCTACGCTGCGGGGCCATGGCCGGGCGCATCCTCGTGGTGGAAGACGACACCACCATCTGGCGGGGCCTGCACCAGGCGCTCGGCGCCCAGGGCTACGAGCCCGACTGGGCCGACACCGGGGCCGGCGCGCTGGTGCCGCGGTCCATCCCGCCCGACCTGGTGCTGCTCGACCTGGGGCTCCCCGACATCGACGGCGTGGAGGTGTGCCGGCGCCTGCGGGCCCTGTACCCCCAGGCCACCATCGTCATCCTCACGGCCCGCTCCGACGAGATCGACGTGGTCATCGGGCTCGACGCCGGGGCCGACGACTACCTGGTCAAGCCCTTCCGCCTCGCCGAGCTGCTGGCGCGGATCCGGGCGCACCTCCGCCGCCGCTCGCCCGACGCCGACCTCGAGACGGTGAGCGTGGGCGCGCTCTCGATGGACGTGGGCGCCCACCGGGTCTTCGTCGACGAGGAGGAGCTGGAGCTGCGCCCCAAGGAGTTCGACCTGCTGGCGCTGCTCCTGTCGGAGGCCGGTCGGGTCGTCACCCGGGAGCGCATCATGCACGAGGTGTGGGACGAGCACTGGTTCGGGTCGACCAAGACGCTCGACATGCACATCTCGTCGCTGCGCAAGCGCCTCGGGCCCACCGGCGACCTCATCACCACCTTGCGCGGCATCGGCT
Organism: Actinomycetota bacterium; assembly: GCA_017882935.1. Taxonomy (GTDB): domain Bacteria; phylum Actinomycetota; class Acidimicrobiia; order Acidimicrobiales; family Iamiaceae; genus JADGOP01. Next base: position 2,748 of record JADGOP010000283.1, on the reverse strand, counting down.
ACCGCTTCGAGAAGCCCTAGTGCCACGCCGGGGCGGTCGGGCGTGAGCACGGGGCGGGCTCCGATCCCGTGAACCGGCGGATCTACCGGGTGATCCTGGTGGTCACCGCCATGGCGCTGCTGGCGTTCGGCGTGCCGCTGGCCGTGGTGGTGCGTCAGCTCAACCACGACGAGGCGGTGGTGCGGCTCGAGCGGGAGGCGGCCCGGGCCAGCATCGAGATCGCATCGCCGGCATCGCTCAACGACGGCGCCTCGTTCGCGCATAACGCCGAGCACCACACGTTCGGCGTCTATGACGTCCGTGGCGTCCGGCGCCTTGGGGCGGGGCCGGTCCGCGCCGACGCCGTCGTCCGCCGGGCGCTCACGGGCCAGGTCAGCGAAGGGACCGACCGGGGCCAGCTGGTGGTCGCCGTCCCCATCACCAACAACGAGAAGGTCTTCGCGGTCATGCGCGCGGCCACCCCGTCGAGCGGGGTGACGCAGGACATCACGCACTCCTGGCTGCTGATGGTGGGCCTGGCCGCCGTGATCCTGGCGGCGGCGGCCGTGGTGGCGCGGCTCGAGTCGAGACGCCTGAGCAAGCCCGTGGAGCAGTTGGCCGTGGCCGTGACGCGCCTCGGCGACGGCGACTTCACCAGCCGCACGACCCGGTCGGGCGTCCCCGAGATCGACGAGGCCGCCACCGCGCTCGACGCCACCGCCGAGCGCCTGGGACGCCTCGTCGAGCGCGAGCGGTCGTTCAGCGCGGATGCCTCGCACCAGCTCCGCACGCCCCTCACCGGCCTGCGCCTCCAGCTCGAGAACGCCATGAGCTCCCCCAACGAGCACCGCGCCGAGTCGATGGAGGATGCCCTGGCCGCGGTCGACCGCCTCGAGACCACCATCACCGACCTGCTCACCCTGGCCCGCGACACCGGCCCCGCACGCGAGCCGATCGACATCGGTGCGCTCCTCGTCGAGCTCGCGCCGGGCTGGCGGGTGGTGGCGGAGGCCCAGGGCCGACCGCTCGAGGTCGGCACCGAGCCGGGGCTCCCGCCCGTGCGGGTGTCGGGCGCCGCGGTCCGCCAGGTGCTCGAGGTGCTGGTCAGCAACGCTCTGGTGCACGGGCGCGGCGAGGTCACCGTGCAGGTGGGCGAGACGCCCGGCGGCATCGCCGTCGACGTGGTCGACGAGGGCGACGGCCTCACGGGCGACCTCGAGGCGGTCTTCGGTCGGCGCGGCGACGTGACCCCGTCGTCCGCGCACGGCGGCCCGCCCGGTGGCTCGCGCCACGGCATCGGCCTGCCACTCGCCCGTTCCCTCGCCGAAGCCGAGGGGGGCCGCCTCCTGCTGCGCAACGCCGGCCCCCGACCCCGCTTCTCGCTGCTCCTCCCTGTACCCGACGCCGCCCCCTGACCGGGGGTTTCGATCAGGACGCGAGGAGGTGAGCGAGGGCCGCTGCCGGGGCGACCAGGTCGGCCGACGTGGGCAGCGGCACCTTGGCGCCGTTCACGGCGGAGACCGAGAGCAGCAGGGCCACGTTGGAGCGGTCGCCTGCCACCGCGGCGAAGGCTGCATGTGCCTGGCCCGGGAGTGGTGCCGCGGCGCCGTTCGGCAAGTGGACCGCGGTGTCGAGGAAGGTGGCGCCCTGCGCCCGGCTCAGCTTGCCGAGGGCCAGGATGGTGCCGAACAGGTGGGCCGAGGCCTGGCCCTTGCCCACGCCCACCACGCGCACCGTGACGCGCACCGGGCCGGCCAGGTAGCGGCAGACGAGCAGGACGCCGTCGTCCTTGCCGAGCCACGACCCGGGCGACGAGCTGCCGAGGGTGCCCACGGACGCGTGTGAGGGGTTGGAGATGTCGGGTCGGACCGGCACGGTCCGGGCCACGGTCCCGGGCCGGAGCACGGCGCTGGGGATCGACAGCGGGCACTCCGACCCGCCGCCCTGCACCCGCCGGGCGATGGTGCGCAGGTCGCCCACCGACAGCCCGCTCGACGACGAGGCGCACGCCGCGCAGGCCAGGAGCAGGACACCGAGGACCAGCGAGCGTCGGGCGCGTCGCGTCGCGGGGGGTGCGGACCGCGGGTGCATCAGACCTTCTCGAGGGGTGCCCAGGCGAGCAGCAGGTGCTTCTCCCCCACCCCGGCGAAGCGCACGTGCGCCTCGGCCTTGTCGCCCGCCCCGGAGAGGTCGAGCACCACGCCCTCGCCGAAGGTGGGGTGCTTCACGTCGTCGCCGACGCGCAGGCCCAGCGCCTCGGCGCCGCTCGGTGTGGGCCCCGAGGGCCGCAGCGCGTGCTCGACCCGGCGCTCGCGGGAACGCTCGATGGCGCTGGTGCCGCCGGTGGAGTCGCTCTGGTAGGAGCCGCCCGACGAGGCGCGCCCGTAGTCGGACCAGGTGCCGCCCCGGGAGGCGCGCCGGTTGCCCTCGACCGAGGTGACGAGCCGCTCGGGGATCTCCTCGAGGAAGCGGCTGGGCGGGTTGTACTGCGTGGAGCCGTAGAGCGTGCGGCACCAGGCGTGGGTGAGGTAGAGCCGGTCGCGGGCCCGGGTGATGCCCACGTAGGCGAGGCGCCGCTCCTCCTCGAGCTGGTCGGGCTCGCCCAGGGAGCGGAGGTGCGGGAAGACGCCGTCCTCCAGGCCGAGCAGGAACACCACCGGGAACTCGAGGCCCTTGGCGGCGTGCAGCGTCATGAGCAGGACGTTGGAGTCGTCGAGGCTGGTGGCGTCGTCGGGGAGCTGGTCAGTGTCGGCCACCAGGCTGACCTGC
>JADGOP010000282.1 GCA_017882935.1 Actinomycetota bacterium | reverse complement strand
TCGACCTCGGCTCGGCCACGTCGTCGGTCCCCGCCTACGCGTTCACCGCAGGGGTCCTGCAGTCGGACACGATCCAGGTGTCGGGCGGGAGGGCGCCGTACAAGGCCAGCATCTCGGTCGCCGACCAGGCCGACCTCCCCGCGGGGATCTCCTACACGGCCGACGCGGGCACGGGAAACCTCGGCGGCACGGCCACCGCGCAGGGCGTGTTCCGGGTCCCGGTCACGGCCACCGACGCGAACGGCGCCCACGTGACCACCACCGTGTCGGTCCTGGTGTACGACGACGTCGCCAGCGCGCCGCTCACCAACGTCACCAAGCTGGCCGGCGGCTGCGCCGCGGCCAACGGCGACCTGTACTGCTGGGGCGATCCCAGTGCGGGCGCGAACCGGGTGGCCAGGACGCTGCTCCCGACGCGCGTCCCCGGCCTGTCGGGCGTCACCCTCGTCGTCCACTCGGGCCGAGCCGACCTCGGCACGTGCGCGGTGGCGAACGGCGGCAGCCTCTACTGCGGCATCGGCGGGGGGCCCGACGTCGGCACCCAGCTCGCCCTCACGCCCACGCAGGTACCCGGCCTGTCGGGAGTCACCGCCGTCGCGCACAACGGCTCCTCGCTGTGCGCGATCGCCAACGGCGGCACCGTCTCCTGCTGGGGCCCCAACCTGTCGGGCGAGCTCGGCAACGGGACCACCGATCCGTCGTCGACGCCGGTCGCGGTCGCGGGCCTGTCGGGCGTGACGTCGGTGGTGGCCGCATCCGAGAGCGCCACTGCGGGCCACGGCTACTGCGCCCTGGCGAACGGTGGCAACGTCTACTGCTGGGGCGCCAACGACCACGGGCAGATCGGCAACGGCTCCACCACCGACGCGCTGAGCCCCGTCCAGGTGAGCGGCGTCGCCAACGCCACGTCCCTCGTCCACGCGAACGGCACGACCTGCGCGGTCGCCGACCCCTCGGCGAGCCTGTGGTGCTGGGGCGCGAACGGCCACGGCCAGGTCGGCAACGGCTCGACCACCGACGCCCTCGGCCCGGTGCAGGAGGCCGGGCTCAGCGGCGTGACGTCGGTGCGACTGTCGGCCACCGGCACGGCGTGTGCCCTGGCGGGCTCGCAGCTCTTCTGCTGGGGCGCGAACGCCAGCGGGCAGGTCGGCAACGGCTCGACCACCGACGTGCTGGCGCCGTTCCAGGTCCCGGGCCTCACCACCGTCACCTCCTTCGCCGCGTCGGGCACCGGCGGGTGCGCGGTGGGCGACGGCGGGAACCTGTGGTGCTGGGGCTCGGTCTACCTGGCGGGCGCCGCCATCGGTTCGACGCCCACCCAGGTGACGGCGCTCACCGACGCGACCCGGGTGTGGGTCGGTGTCGACACGTGCGCCGCAGAGGCCAGCGGTGCGCTGTCGTGCTTCGGGCTCAACGCCTCGGGCGGAGTGGGAACGGGCGACATGCTCCCCGTCGACGCACCCACCGCGGTCGCCGGCGTCACCAACGTCGTCGCCCTCGACAACGCCACGCCCTCCACCTGCGCGCTCACCTCGGGCGCCAGCCTGTGGTGCTGGGGCGACGACCGCTTCGACCAGCTGGGCGACGGCAAACCCGGCCCGGTCACGCTCGACCCCGGTCCCCACCAGGTGTAGCCACCGCCTTCCCACCTTCCCCTCGACGCGTTCTGGGGACGGACATGCGCGCCATGAGCACATTTCCGTCCCCAGAACGCGGGAGTTGGGGGGGCCGGAGGGACCAGGGCAGGGGGCGATGTCGCACCGGGGCTGCATGATGGGTGGCCCATGACCACCGACGCCGCTCCCGCTGCTGCCACGCCGACGCCCGCCGCCTCCGCTCCTCCGGCCACAGCCACGGCCACGGCCGAGGCGGGCGCCACGCCGCTCGCGCACCGGGCGCAGGAGCTGCTCCAGCAGCTGGCGGGGCCCGGGGCCAGGCTGCGGCCCGACCAGCTCACGGCCATCGAGGCCATCGCGGGCGACCGCAGCCGGGCGCTGGTGGTGCAGCGCACCGGGTTCGGCAAGTCGGCCATCTACTTCATCGCCACGCGCCTGCTGCGCGAGGCCGGCGCCGGGCCCACCCTGGTGGTGTCGCCGCTGCTGGCCCTCATGCGCGACCAGGTGGCCGCCGCCGAGCGCATGGGCGTGCGGTCGGCCACCATCAACTCCACCAACGTCGACGACTGGCTCGCCATCGAGCACGACATCGCCGCGGGCGACGTCGACCTGGTGTGCATCAGCCCCGAGCGCCTCAACAACCCCTCGTTCGTGCAGCGCGTGCTGCCACGCCTGGCCGCCGGGCTGGGGCTGCTGGTCATCGACGAGGCGCACTGCATCAGCGACTGGGGCCACGACTTCCGGCCCGACTACCGCCGCATCCGCGACACCATCGCCAACCTCTCCCCCGGCACCCCGGTGCTCGCCACCACCGCCACCGCCAACGCCCGGGTGTGCGCCGACGTGGCCGAGCAGCTCGGCACCGGGGTCACCGTGCTCCGGGGCACGCTCGAGCGCGAGTCGCTGGCCCTCGGCGTGTCGACGCAGCCCTCGCTGGCCCACCGGCTGGCCTGGTTGGCGCAGCGCGTCCCCCAGATGCCGGGCACGGGCATCGTCTACTGCCTCACCGTGGCGCAGACCGCCCAGGTCGCCGCCTTCCTGGCGTCGCAGGGCATCGACGCCGTGGCCTACTCCTCCGACACCGACCCCGACGAGCGCACCCGCCTCGAGGCCGCCTTCAAGGCCAACGAGGTCAAGGCACTGGTGGCCACGTCCGCGCTGGGCATGGGCGTCGACAAGCCCGACGTGGCGTTCGTGTTCCACCTCGGCGCGCCGCCGTCGCCCATCGCCTACTACCAGCAGGTCGGCCGCGCCGGGCGCTCGCTCGACCACGCCGAGGCCTGGCTGCTGCCGGGCTCCGAGGACCGCGCCATCTGGGACTGGTTCGCGTCGGTGGGGATGCCTTCGGAGGTCCTCACGTCGCGGGTCCTCGACGAGCTCGAGCAGCACCGCGGTGGCGAGCCGCGCACGGTGGTGGAGCTCGAGCGGGCGGTCGACCTGCGGCGCGGCCGGCTCGAGACGCTGCTCAAGATCCTCGACGTCGACGGCGCGGTCCGGCGCGAGGCCAAGGGCTGGGTGCGCACGGATCAGCCGTGGCGGTACGACACCGAGCGCGTGCAGCGCATCGCCGCGGCCCGGGCCAGCGAGGCCGAGGCCATGGTCGCCTACGCGGTGGCCGACCGCTGCCTCATGGAGCGCCTGCGGGCCAGCCTCGACGACCCCGGGGCCGAGCCGTGCGGGCGCTGCCAGGTGTGTACCGGCGCGCCCGACCCGGTGCAGACCGACCCCGCGGTCGTGCGCGCCGCAGTCGAGTTCCTGCGTCGCGTCGACGTGGTGGTCGAGCCACGCAAGCAGTGGGCCCGCGGCCTCGACGAGCCCCGGGGCAACATCAAGGCCGAGGCCCGCGCCGACACCGGGCGGGCGCTGTCGCGGGTCGACGACTCGGGCTGGTGGCCCGCGGTCGAGCGGGCCCTCGCCACCGGTGAGCCCGACGACGAGCTGGTCGACGGCATCGCGGCCACGCTCAAGCGCTGGGACTGGGTGGCCCGGCCCCGGTGGGTCACGTGGGTTCCGTCCACCCGCCACGAGGCCCTGCTCGCAGCCACCGCCGCACGGCTGGGCGAGCTCGGCAAGCTGCCCGTGCACCAGCCCCTGCAGCGGGCCTTCGACGCGCCGCCCCAGTCGGCCACCGGCAACTCGGCGCACCGCCTGCGCAACGTGTGGGGCGCCTTCACGGTCGACCCCTCCGAGCTGCCGCCACCCGAGCAGCTCGCGGGTGCGGTGCTGGTGCTCGACGACGCGCTCGACTCGGGCTGGACCATGACCGTGGTGGCCGCCGCCCTGCGGGCCGCAGGGGCGGGAGCCGTGCTCCCCTTCGTGCTGGCGCGCCGCTGAGCGTGCTCGGCGGTACCTGACGTCAACATGACCGGGCGCTGACGCACTACCTTCCTTCCGTTGCGGCACGGCATCAGACGGCGCAGCAACGCTCACCGTCGACCGCTCCCGCCCGGGCGCCCGTCTACCGGGCCGCTCGGCCCGAGTTTCGAGGGGACTCCATGACCGCATCACCCGCACGACGGCACCGCCTTGCGGCCG
>JADGOP010000281.1 GCA_017882935.1 Actinomycetota bacterium | reverse complement strand
CGCGTGGCGACGAGGCCGAGCAGGTCGCCGAACGCACGCAGGCGCTGGTGGGCTCGCTCGTGTCGCTCGTGGCCGGCGGCACCGTCCGCTCCCTCGAGCTGAGCCACGTCGACGGGGAGCCGGTCCGCGAGTCGCCGCTCGCGGCCGACCTGCCGGCCGCCGGCTTCGTCGATGGCTACCGGGGTCTGGTGCTGCGCGCCTCCCGGCCGGGGTCCGACCGTGCCCCCGTGACCTGGAAGGCGTGACCGGCGAGCAGGGCGACGCGGGCCGCGCCTCATCTTCGGGCACGAGTCCCGTCACGAGGACGGGATGGCCGACCGCACCGGGGGCGTGGCGTTGAAGCGGTAGCCGCGCCGCACGGCTGTCTCGATGACCTCACCCGCCGGGCCGAGCTTGGCCCGCAGCCGGCCCACCGTGCTCTCGAGCGCGTGCGCGTCGGTGAGCTGGTCGCCCCACACGCTCTGCAGCAGGGCCCGCCGGGTGACGGTGCCGCCGGGGACGCTGGCCAGCATGTTCAGCACGGCCCGTTCGCGGTCGGTGAGGCGGATGACGTCGCCGTCGACGACGACCACCAGGCCCTGGAGCACCAGCTCGGTGGAGCCCTTGTGGAAGACCCGTCGCCGTTCGAGCATGGCGGTGGCGAGGAGGCGGAGCAGGGACCCGAGCCGCCACGTGCCGGGCACGAGGGGGTCCTCGATGCCCGCCTCCCGGGCGGCCTCGGCGCACACCGGGCCGATGCAGGCCGCGGCGACCCCGTCGTTGAAGGCGGCCACGAGCGGCTCGGCGAGGTCGGCCCCGCGGGCCACGACGACGAGGTTGCGCAGCGCGGGCGCCGACGTGAAGGTGACCGCGTCGACGTGGCCCGCGCACACGGCCTCGACGAGGCGCTTGGCCGGGCGGGGGTCCTCGGGAAGCGCCCACCGGTACACCGGCACCTCGATGACCTCCGCGCCGGCGTCGCGCAGCCGTGACCCGAGCTGCTGGCGGTCGTCGCCGTGGAGCTGGATGGCGACGCGGCGGCCGGTGAGCGGTTCGGCGGTGAGGCGATCGCCCACCTCTGTCAGCTGCTCGGTGGTGGCCCGCCACCACACGTCGAACCCCGCGCCGGCGATGCTGCCGGCCGCCTTGGGGCCGCGTGCGGCGATGAGCGTGCCCCGCAGCGCCAGCCGGAGGTCGTCGGCCAGCCCGAGTGACTCGGCGGTGGCGAACCACGACCGCATGCCCACGGCGGTGCTGGCCACCAGGTAGTCGGGGGGCGCGGCGATGACCGCCTCCGTGGCGTCGCGGAGCCGTGACGGATCGAGCAGGGGGAGGGTCCGGATGGTGGGGGCGGGCATGACGTCGATTCCCAGGCGCTGCAGCATGAGCACCTGCTCGTCGCTGCGGCGGTCGGCGGTGACCCCCACAACGAACCCCGGCAGCGAGTTGTCGAACGCCGCGGCGATGCTGCTGCCCCGGTGTGGCCCGACGGTTTCGCCGATGTCACGGGTCGGTGAACAACGCGGCGGAGCCGGCAGTCGACCATCCGGGCAGGTGGACGGCATCGCCCGAAAGCAGGTCGCGACTTCCCGGGTGCCTCGTAAGATGCCGGGATGTCCTGCCCGGCGTGCGGCTCCGATCTCCCGGTCGCGGCGCGGTTCTGCCCGGCCTGCGGGTTCCGCATGACGGGCCACGGCGAGGAGCGCCGGGTGGTCACCGTGCTGTTCGCCGACGTCGTCGGCTTCACCACGCTCGCCGAGACGCGCGACCCCGAGCAGGTCAAGCACCTCGTCGACCGCTGCTTCCAGTGGCTGGTGGCCGACATCCTGCGCTTCGGGGGCCGGGTCGACAAGATCATCGGCGACGCGGTCGTGGCCCTGTTCGGCGCGCCCGTCGCGCACGAAGACGACGCCGAGCGCGCCGTCCGTGCCGCCCTCTGCATGCAGCAGACCGTCGCCGACCGGGCCGCCGAGCTCGACGACGCGGTGCGGCTGCGCATCGGGATCAACACCGGCGAGGTGCTCGTCGGTGCCCTGCAGGCCGGGGGCGACTACACCGCCATGGGCGACGTCGTGAACACCGCCAACCGCCTGCAGACCGCAGCCGAGCCGGGCGAGGTGCTCGTGGGCGAGGCCACCTGGTCGGCCACGCGCCGGGTCATCGGCTACGAGCCGCGTGGCGTCGTGCCCGCCAAGGGCCGCGAGGCGCCGGTGCAGGGCTGGGTGGCCACCGAGCCCTTCTCGGCTCCGGGCGTTCGCCCGGGCCGGGCCCACGGTCCGCTCGTGGGCCGCGACAATGAGCTGGGGCTGCTCACCCGCTCGGTCGACACCGCGCTCAACCATGCCCGGGGCGCGTTCCTGCTGATCCTGGGCGACGCCGGCATGGGCAAGACACGGCTCGCCAGCGAGCTCGCCGCCAGCCTCAAGTGCGATCACGGCGCCACCGTGTTCGAGGGCCGCTGCGTGCCGTACGGCGAGGTCAACGCCTGGTGGCCCATCGCCGACGCGCTCCGCCACGCGGCCGGGCTCGACACCTCCGACCCGCCCGTGCAGGTCCGCGCCTCGGTGCGCGACCTGGTGGCGCGCGCGGCCGGACCCGAGGGCGACCCGGCCGAGATCTCTCGCACCACGGCGGGGCTCATGCAGCTGTTCGGCTACGAGGAGACCCGCCTCGACCTCGATCCCGACCGGGCCCACGACGAGATCGTCCGGGCCGTCATCGCCTATCTCGAGGACGCGGCCCGCGACCGCCCGGTGGTGGTGCAGCTGTCCGACCTCCACTGGGCCGACCCCATCGTGCTCGACCTGCTCACCACCGTCCTCGAGCGCCTGGCCCGCCGTCCCTTCGTGCTGGTGGCCACCGCCCGGCGGGGGCTGCTCGAGTCGTGGCAGCCGCCGGTGGGTCGCTTCGACACCGTGGCCCTCAACCTCGAGGTGCTCGACGACGCGTCCACCGACCAGCTGCTCGACATCCTCATCCAGGAGACCGACCAGGGCGCGCTGCCCGACGAGGCCCGTGCCGTGCTGCGTGAGCGCAGCGGTGGCAACCCGTTCTTCCTCGAGGAGCTCGTCGCCCTGCTCGACGGCCGCGGCGCGGTCCCCACCGGGCCCTCCGCCCTGTCGGCCGGGTCACTCGGCGCCCTGCCCGACACCCTGCGCGGCCTCGTGGCGGCACGCCTCGACCGCCTGGGCCCCGTCGAGCGCGCGGTCATCGACGACGCGGCGGTGCTGGGTCGTCGCGGCCGTGTCGAGCACCTCTCGGAGATGGCCCGCATCATGCGCCAGGCCACCGACATCGACGCGGCCATGATCGAGCTGGCCGAGCGCGAGCTCCTCGTCGTCAACGGCGACCACTGGGAGTTCCGGTCCGACCTCACCCGCGAGGTCGCCTACCACACGCTCACCAAGCTCGATCGGGCCGAGCGCCACCTGGGCGTGGCCAAGTGGATCGAGCACCACCACGAGGGCCACTGGTCCGACGTGCAGGTCGACGCCCTGGCGCACCACTACGGCGTGGCCGCGGAGCTGCTCACCGACCTGGGGGCGGTCGACCAGCTCTCGGGTGGCGTGCGGGCCGACGCGCTCAACTGGGTCGACGAGGCCGCCGCCCGCGCCGAGAAGCTGCGGTTGCTGCCCGCCGTCGAGCGGCTGTGCACGCAGGCGCTGCTGCTGGCCGGGCCCGAGCCCAGCCCCATCCGGCTCGGTCTGCTGCTGCGGCGGGCGCGGGCGCGCGTCGAGCTGCGCGAGTCGTGGGCCGCCGAGGCCGATGCCGCCGAGGCCGACGAGGTCGCCACCCACCTCGACGATCCACGCGGCCGGGCGTCGGTCCTGCTGGTGCGCGGCGACCTGCAGCAGAAGGCGGGGGAGCTCGCAGCCGCGCTGCTCACGCTCGACGCCGCGGTCCTCGGGCGACTGCTGCTCGGCGGCCTCCCACGTCTCCTCGAGCACCATGACCCCCTCGGTGACGCGGCCCGACATGGCCAGCGCCCGGCCGAGCGGCCACACGATGCGCGCCTGGCCGAAGCCGTCGTGGAGCGACTGGAACAGCGCCAGGCCCTCCTCGCCGTAGGTGACCGCCTCGCCGGTGCGGCCGGTCCAGCAGCGGATGGTGGCGCCGAGCAGCAACATCATGCCGATGGCCCACTGGTCGCCGTTGGCCCGCGCCTCGGCGAGCACCTGCTCCTGCA
>JADGOP010000280.1 GCA_017882935.1 Actinomycetota bacterium | reverse complement strand
TCGTGGGCCTCGACGCGGCGATCCTCTCGCCGCCCGCGGTGTGGGAGGCGTCCGGGCACCTCACGAACTTCACCGACCCGCTCGTCGACTGCCGCAACTGCAACGAGCGCTTCCGCCTCGACAAGCTCGACGACCCCGACCTCTGCCCCAACTGCGGCAAGCGCGGCACGTTCACCGAGGCCCGTCAGTTCAATCTCATGTTCAAGACCCACGCGGGCCCCGTCGAGAGCGCCTCGACCGAGGCGTACCTGCGCCCCGAGACCGCGCAGGGCATGTTCCTCAACTTCGCCAACGTGCTCAACACCAGCCGCAAGAAGCCGCCGTTCGGCATCGCCCAGGTCGGCAAGTCGTTTCGCAACGAGATCACGCCCGGCAACTTCGTGTTCCGCACCCGTGAGTTGGAGCAGATGGAGATGGAGTTCTTCGTCCCGCCCGACGAGGCCGGCCAGTGGTACGAGTACTGGTGCCAGACCCGCTACCAGTGGTACCTCGACCTCGGCATCCCGGCCGACGAGCTGCGGCTGCGCCCGCACGGCGACGACGAGCTGAGCCACTACTCGCTCGGCACCTCCGACGTGGAGTTCGCCTTCCCCTGGGGGTGGGACGAGCTCGAGGGCGTCGCCAACCGTGGCGACTACGACCTCACCGCGCACGCCAAGGCCTCGGGCGAGAAGCTCGACTACTTCGACCAGGCCACCAACAACCGCTACACGCCCTACGTCATCGAGCCGGCCGCCGGCGCCACCCGCACCATGATGGCGTTCCTGCTCGCCGCCTACGACGAGGACGAGGTCAACGGCGAGACCCGCACCGTGCTGCGCTTCCACCCCCGCCTGGCCCCCTACAAGGTCGCCGTCCTGCCGCTGTCGAAGAAGCCGGAGCTGTCGGGCGTGGCCCGCGAGGTCCTCGGCCTGGTCCAGCCGAACTGGATGAGCGACTACGACGAGACGCAGGCCATCGGTCGCCGCTACCGCCGGCAGGACGAGCTGGGCACGCCGTTCTGCGTCACGGTGGACTTCGAGTCGCTCGACGACCGCGCCGTCACCGTGCGCGAGCGCGACTCCATGCAGCAGGAGCGGGTGCCCATCGACGGGCTCGTCGACCACCTGCGCACCCGCCTGGCCCTCTAGCCGCCCCAACCCCGCGTTTTGGGTGGGGATCGGGGCGCTGGGGCACGCCGATTCCCACCCAGAACGCGTGGTTCGGGGTGGGTCTCAGGCGTCGCGGGCGAGGCGGAGGCCGGTGAACGGCCAGCGGGCGCTCGGCGGGAAGAAGTTGCGGTAGGTGCGCCGCGCGTGGCCGGGCGAGGTGACGCAGCAGCTGCCACGCAGCACCTGCTGGTTCACCATGAACTTGCCGTTGTACTCGCCGACCGCCCCCGGGTCGGGCGCGAAGCCCGGGTAGGGCGAGTAGGGGCTGGCGGTCCACTGCCACACCTGCCCGAACCAGCCCCCCGGGGCCTCGGGGGCGCCCGGTGCGGCGGGCTCGGGCGCCGCCTGCTCCCACTCCGCTTCCGAGGGGAGCCGGGCACCCGACCAGCGGGCGAAGGCGTCGGCCTCGTACCAGCTCACGTGGCAGACGGGCGCGGCGGGGTCGACGGGCACGAGGCCACTGAGGGTGAACACCGACCAGCCGGCGCCGTCGGGCTCCCAGTAGAGCGGGGCCTCCCACGACTCGGCCTGGACCGTGGCCCAGCCGTCGGACATCCACAGCTCCGGGCGCGCGTACCCGCCGTCGGCCATGAAGGCGAGCCAGTCACCGGCCGTGACGAGGGTAGCGGCCACCTCGTGGGCTCGCAGCAGCGTCTCGTGGCGGGGTCGCTCGTTGTCGTAGCTGAAGCCGTCGCCGGCGCTCCCGACGCCGACCACGCCCCCCGGTCCCGACTGCCAGCTGACCGGGGAAGGAGTCGCGTCGGCGAGCGGGTGCAGCCCGGGTGCGCCGGCGCAGTACGAAGGCCGCAGGGGGTTGACCGACAGCACGTGCTTGATGTCCATGAGCAGCAGCTCCTGGTGCTGCTGCTCGTGGTGGAGCCCGAGCTGGACCAGCGGCGCCAGCTTGTCGACGGTGGACGGGTCGGCGCCGAGCAGGTCGCCCATGGCTGCGTCGACATGGGTGCGGTAGCGGGCGATGTCGACGATGCCGGGGCGCGAGAGCTGGCCCCGGTCGACCCGGGAGTGACGGGGCCCGGCGGCCTCGTAGTACGAGTTGAAGAGGTAGGCGTAGCTGGGGTCGAAGGCGTCGTAGCCGGCCAGGTTCGGCGCCAGCAGGAACGTCTCGAAGAACCAGGTGGTGTGCGCCCGGTGCCACTTGGTTGGGCTCACGTCGGGCATCGACTGCACCGTCTGGTCCTCGGGCGACAGCACGGCCGCGAGCGCCTCGGTGCGGGACCGCACCTCGGGGTAGGCGAGCGGGCTCACAGGAACGCCATCGTGAGGGCGAAGTCACCGGCGCGGTCGGTCCACCAGTCGAAGGGCTCGAATCCGGCGGCGGCCAACTCGGCCTCGAGACCCTCACGCCGGAACTTCGCGCTGATCTCGGTGCGCAGCTCCTCGCCCGCGGCGAAGTCGACGGTGAGCCCGAGGCCGCCGATGGTGACCTGTTGGGCCGCGATCGCGCGCAGGCGCATCTCGATCCACTCGTTGTCGGTGTCCCACCGCGCCACGTGCTCGAACGCGTCGTGGTCGAAGTCCGCGTCGAGTCGGTGGTTGAGCGCGAGCAGCACGTTGCGGTTGAAGTCGGACGTGACACCCGCCGCGTCGTCGTAGGCGGCCACGATCCGCTCCGGGTCCTTCACGATGTCGGCGCCGAGCAGCAGGCCGTCGCCCGGCTGGAGCATCCCCGCGACGGAGGCGAAGAAGCGGGCGCGCTCGTGGGGGAGCAGGTTGCCGATGGTGCCGCCGAGGAAGGCCACGAGGCGCGGCCCGCCGGAGGGCAGCCGGTCGATGTGGTGCTCGAAGTCGCCCACGACGCCCAGGATCTCGGTGTCGCGGTACTGCGAGGCGAGTGAGGCGAGGGCGTCGCGCAGCGTGGCCTCGCTGATGTCGAACCCGACGTACTGCTCGAGCGTGCCGGCCGCCTGCATGGCATCGAGCAGGACCCGGGTCTTGTCGCACGTGCCGGCGCCCAGCTCGACGAGCGACGTGGCGCCGCTGGCCTTGGCGATGACCACGCCGTACGTGGCCAGGATCTCGCGCTCGGCGCGGGTGGGGTAGTACTCGGGCAGGCGGGTGATGTCGTCGAACAGCGCCGAGCCGCGGTCGTCGTAGAGCCACTTGGGCGGCAGCGTCTTCGGGGACGAGGTGAGCCCGGCGAGCGCGTCGGCCCGCATGGCCTGCTCGGCCTCGCCGGCCGTGAGGTGGACAGCGACGCGCGGAAGCGGTGCGGAGGTGGAGTCGGAGGTCACGATTCACCCCGGGGGAGTCGGAGGCAGATCCCACGAGTCCAGCAGAACGCGGGCCGCCTGTCTCGCTGAGGCGCGATTCGGCCCGACGGGCCGGTGCCCACGAGACCACCACCGGTGGTGGTCTCAGGCGTGGCTGAAGGACGTGGTGAGGAGCTCGCCGAGGTGGCGGACGGCATCGGGCCCTGACAGGACGGCGTTGATGAGGTGCTCCTCGACGCCGAGCTCGATGGACTCGCCGAACTGGTCGACGAGGTCGCCCGGCTCGCCGACGATGCACGCCTCGGCGAAGTCGGCGCCGGCCAGGTCGACCAGGAACTTGCGGGCGTCGGCCGTCTCCGACGCGCTGGTGGTGGGCAGCACGGTGACGAGCCGCGTGACGCGGACCTCGGCAGGGTCGCGCCCGACGTCGGCGCAGTGCTCGCGCAGCACGTCGATCTTGCGGCGGAGCGCGGCGCCCCCCGCGTTCACGTTGCACGCATCGGCGTACTTGGCCACCAGGCGCAGGGTGCGCTTCTCGCCACCGCCGCCGACGAGGATGCGCGGGCCGCCGGGTCGGAGGGGCGCGGGGATGTTGCGGGCGTCCCGGGTGGTGAAGTGCCTGCCGTCGAACGACGAGCGCTCCTGCGTGAACATCGCCCGGCAGATCTGCAGCGCCTCCT
Source organism: Actinomycetota bacterium (assembly GCA_017882935.1). GTDB lineage: Bacteria > Actinomycetota > Acidimicrobiia > Acidimicrobiales > Iamiaceae > JADGOP01. The sequence goes on along the minus strand of JADGOP010000280.1, from coordinate 108 downwards.
CGAGCATGTCGAGGCGGACACCGTCGGGCGGGTAGTCGACACCGAGCGCGTGGTGCTCGATGTCGTACCAGGCGGCGCCCAGGCCCAGGACGGCGCGCCCCTTCGAGA
>JADGOP010000279.1 GCA_017882935.1 Actinomycetota bacterium | reverse complement strand
CCCCCTGACCACTCCGACCCTCCGACCCTCGAACTTCTGGGGAAGCGTGGGGAGCTCGGGGAGGGTGCGGCGGGCGCGCCAGCGGGTCAGGCGTCGAGGGCGGTGCGCAGGCCGGCCACGAAGCGGCCCACCTCCACGGCGGAGGCGCCGTCGAGCACACGACGCATGATGGCCGAGGCCACGATCACGCCGTCGGCCGGCGCGGCCACCTCGGCGGCCGCCTCGGGGGTGGCGACGCCGAAGCCCATGATCACCGGCAGGTCCGTGGCCGCCTTGAGCCGCCGGGCCAGGGTGCCCGACTGCTCCCCCAGCGAGACCCGCTCCCCCGTCACCCCCATGAGGTTCACGCCGTACACGAAGCCCTGCGAGGCCTCGCACACCCGGGTGAGCCGGTCGTCGGGCGTGACGGGTCCGGCCAACAGCACGGTGTCGATGCCGGCGGGTCGTCCGACCGCGGCCCACGGGCCCTGCTCCTCGAGTGGCACGTCGGGCAGGATCACACCCGATACCCCGGACTCGACCAGCTCCGACGCGAAGCGCTGCAGCCCCGCCCGGAAGACCAGGTTGTAGTAGGTCATCACCACGATCGGCACGGGCGAGTCGAAGCGGCGGAGGTCGTCGAGGATGTTGGGCGGGTTGGCACCGCGGGCCAACGCGACCGACGAGGCCTCCTGGATGGTGGGGCCGTCCATGGCCGGGTCGGAGAACGGCAGGCCCACCTCGATGGCGTCGGCGCCGGCGTCGATGTAGGCGGCGACGAGGTCGAGCCAGGCGTCGCCGAGGCCGCCGGTGACGTAGGGGACGAGCAGCTTGCGGCCCTCGGCCCGCCGCTCGCGCAGGTGGGACCCGAGGGCCCCGCACGTGTCAGGCACCGTGCTGGCCCGCCTGCTCGCCGAGGATCTGGGCGACCTGCGCCACGTCCTTGTCGCCCCGCCCCGAGAGGTTCACCAGCACGGTGCGCCCGGCGAGCTGGGCCCGCTCGCGCGAGACCCACGCCAGGGCATGGGCCGACTCGAGCGCGGGGATGATGCCCTCGGTGCGGGCCAGGAGCTTGAAGGCCTCGAGCACCTCGGCATCGGTGACGGCCTCGTAGCGCGCCCGCCCGGAGTCGGCGAGGTGGGCGTGCTCGGGGCCCACACCCGGGTAGTCGAGCCCGGCCGAGATCGACTCGGCTTCCTGCACCTGCCCGAACTCGTCCTGCATCAGGTACGAGAGCATCCCGTGCACCACGCCGGGCACGCCGCGCCCCACGGCTGCGCCGCCCGCCGGTTCGACGCCCACCAGCTCGGCACCCGTGTCGGCGAAGCCGGCGAAGATGCCCGCCGCGTTGGAGCCGCCGCCGACGCACGCCACGACCACGTCGGGGACGCCGTCGTTCGGCGCGGGGCCGGCACCGGCACCCAGCAGCACCTGGCACTGGCCACGGGCCTCGTCGCCGACGATGCGCTGGAACTCCCGCACCATCCACGGGTACGGGTGGGGGCCCATCACCGAGCCGAGGCAGTAGTGCGTGCGCTCGACGGTGGCCACCCAGTCGCGCATGGCCTCGTTCACGGCGTCCTTCAGGGTGCGGCTGCCGGTGGCGGCCGGGCGCACCTCGGCACCGAGCAGCCGCATGCGGAACACGTTGAGCGCCTGGCGCTCCATGTCGACCTCGCCCATGTAGACGATGCACTCCATGTCGAACAGCGCGGCGGCCGTGGCGGTGGCCACGCCGTGCTGCCCGGCACCGGTCTCGGCGATCAGGCGGTGCTTGCCCATGCGGCGGGCGAGGAGCGCCTGACCCACCACGTTGTTGATCTTGTGGCTGCCCGTGTGGTTGAGGTCCTCGCGCTTGAGCAGCACCCGGCAGCCGAGCTCGGCCGAGAGGCGGTGGCACTCGGTGAGGATCGACGGCCGGCCGCCGTAGTCGCGCAGGATCGACCGGAACTCCTCGAGGAACTCGGGGTCGGCCCAGGCCTCACGGAAGGCCGCCTCGAGCTCGAGGCACGCCGGCATGAGGGTCTCGGGGATGAAGCGCCCACCGAAGCGGCCGAAGCGGCCGTCGGGGGTGGGGTCGCCCATGGCCCAGGGGGCGGTGACCGGGTCGGCGGTCACTCCTCCATCCAGTCGTACGGCAGTGCACCCGGGCCCTGGTAGTTGTCGGGCTCGGCGGCGCGGGCGTTGGCCACGAAGGCGCGCACCTTGCGGGCGTCCTTGCGGCCCGGCGCGCCGCCGTCGACCTCGACGCCCGTGGACACGTCGACGCCCCACGGACGCACCCGCTCGATGGCCGTGGCCACGTTGTCGGGAGTGAGCCCACCGGCCAGGATCACCCGCCGACCCTTGGGGGCACCCTCGGCGAGCGACCAGTCGAACACCTGGCCCGAGCCGGGCGCGTGCGAGTCGACCAGCGCGGCGTCCGCGCCGAAGTCGTCGAAGTGGTCGAGCGCGGGGTCACCCGCGGCGAAGCCCTTGAACACCAGCGGCACCCGCTCACGGATCCACTTGGTGTGCGCCACCGTCTCGTGGCCGTGGAGCTGCGCGGCCCGCAGGCCGGCCGCGTGGACCATCTCGACGACGCGGCTGGGCGCCTCGTCGCGGAACACGCCGACGGTGAGGATCTCGGGCGGGAGGCGCTTCACGATGTCGCGGGCGAGGGTGACCGACACCCGCCGCGTGGAGGGCGCGAACACGAAGCCGATGGCATCGGCGTCCATCGCCACGGCAAGCAGGGCGTCTTCCTCGCAGGTGATCCCGCAGATCTTCACGAACACGGCGGGGATGCTACGGGAGCGCGGCCCGGTTCCCGATCACTTTCCATGCGACGGGGTGGCCTTCAGGCGCTGCGGAGGGCCGAGACGGCCGAGGCGGCGTCGTCGGAGGTGACGAGGGACTCCCCCACCAGCACCGCCTGGTAGCCGGCCCGGCGCAACCGGGCGGCGTCGTCGGGGCCCGTGATGCCCGACTCGGCCACCTTGACGAGGCCGGTGGGGATGGCCGCGGCGACCCGCACGGCACGGTCGGTGTCGACGTGGAACGTGACCAGGTCGCGCTGGTTGACGCCGACCAGCGTGGCGCCCACGGCCAGGGCCTTGGCCAGCTCGGCCTCGTCGTGCACCTCGACCAGCGCGTCGAGGCCCAGGTCGATGGCCAGCGCGTGGAAGCGGTGCAGTTCGTCGGCGCTCAACGCCGCGGCGATGAGCAGCACCGCGTCGGCACCCATGAGGCGGGCGTCGTAGACGTCGCGCTCGGACACCGTGAAGTCCTTGCGGAGCACCGGGATCTGCACCGCGGCGCGGGCTGCCGCCAGGTCGGCGGCCGACCCACCGAACCAGGTGGCGTCGGTGAGCACCGACAGGCAGGCGGCGCCCCCGGCCTCGTAGCGCGAGGCCACCGTGGCCGGGTCGAGGTCGGGGTGGAGGTCGCCCTTCGAGGGCGACCGACGCTTCACCTCGGCGATCACCGCGAGCTCGCCCGCGGCCGACCGCTCGACGAGGGCCCTGCGGAAGCCACGGACGGGCGGCGCCTCGGCAGCGCTCGCGGCGAGCGCCCCGAGGTCACGCTCGTCGGTGGCGGCCGCGGCGCGGTGCTCGTCGAGGATGCGGTCGAGGTAGGTGGCCGGCACGGTGACCCGGGGGTCAGGCCGTGACCGACAGGCCCTTGGCCTGCAGGGGATTGAGCACGTGCAGCGCCGGAGGCTCGGCGAGCGCCTCGGCCAGCGTGGTGAACGCCTCGGCCATGGCGGTGCTGCCGCCGTGGGTGCCGAGGGCGTCCATGTCGGAGTACAGCTCGAAGAACCAGAACACGTTGGGGTCGGCCGAGTCCTGGTTGAGCGCGTAGACCTCGGTGCCGTCCTCGGAGGCGGTCGAGGCGACGAGCCCCTCGAACACGGCCTTCACTTCGGCGTTGGTCTCGGGCTTGGACACGAGGCGGGCGATGACGGAGATCTTCGACATGCGCCGGACCTTACCGCCCGCCCTGCGCGCCGTCCGAGGCGTCGAGCACGCGCCGGACCGCCGCGGCCACGGCGTCGGGGCGCTCCTCGGGCACCAGGTGGCCACAGAACGGCTCGAGGTCGAGCCGCGACGCACCCGGGAGGTCGTCGACGAGCCGCTGCCCCCACGACGACGAGAGGTAGCGGTCGTCGGCACCCCACACCACGGCCGCCGGCCCCTCGTAGGCGCGCAGGCCGGGGAGGCACTCGA
>JADGOP010000019.1 GCA_017882935.1 Actinomycetota bacterium | reverse complement strand
GGCGGCACCGAAGCAGCGGGCGAGGTCGACGTGCTGACGCGCCAGCTCGAGGGCGGGCGCGGTATCTCCGAGCGCGGCGCGTGCCCGGGCCTGTCCCATCCGCCACTCGGTGATCGCGGGGTTGTCGATGCCGCGGTCGGTCGCCCACTCGGCCGCGGTCGAGAACGCGGCGAGCGCCTCCTCGGGGCGGCCGGCATCGAGGTGTGACCAACCGAGGGCCTCGACGGTCGCGAAGGGCTCCTGCACGCTCGGGTGGGGCCCGCGGGCGGCGAGGCCGGAGAGCTCGGCTTCGAGCGCGGGGAGGTCGTGGTGCTCCCCGTCGGTCAGAACCGCCAGCTCGTGGCGCCACGCGGCGGTCAGCGCCCGGAAGCCCGGGTTGCTGGTGCGGTCGAGCGCCGCCTCGGCCGCGTCGTGCTCGAGCGCGGCGGCGAGGTCACCACGGAGCACGGCGGCCCGCGTGGCGAGCGAGAGCAGCACGTTGCGCAGGGGGTGCTCCGCGACCGCGCTCGACGCGGTGAGCAGGCTGTCGACGTGGCGCGAGCCGGCCTCGATCTGGCCGACGCGGAGGAGCGTCAGTGCCGCGCGGATGCGGATCAGCGCGGTCACCGGGTCGTGGTCGAGCAGGTCGGGCGCGGTGAACCCCTGCTGCAGCTCCTCGGCGAGCTCGCGGGCGCCGTCCGGCGAGGCCTGGTCGGCCAGGCGGATGGCGCGGTGGGCCCGCTCGAGGCCGGTGGCGTCGTGGTCGACGACGTGCGGCGCGGTGGTGGCGTCGCGGTCGAACAGCTCGCGGGCGAGCTCGAGGTGTGCGGCCAGCTCCCGCTCGTCGGGGCCCAGCTCCTTGAGCACGGCCTCCATCGAGTCGAGGACCGCAGAGGGGTCGGAGCTGCCCGCGTCGTTCCAGAGCACGGTGAGCGTGGCCCGCGCCACCGCGGCCGGGTCGGCGCCGAGCCGGGTGGCCTCGCGCAGCCGTTCGATGGCGGTGGGCTCGTGGAGGCGGCTCTCGACGAGTGCCAGCTCGACCAAGGTCTCGGCGTGGAGCTCGGTGGGGGGCGGCTCGTCGAGGGCCCGTAGCAGCAGGGCCCGGGCGGCCGCGTGCTCCTCGGCGGCATGTGCCTCCCGGCCTCCGGCGAGCAGGAGCCCGGCGCGCGCGGCGTCGCCCGAAGGGGTGGTCTCGGCCACGTGGCGGGCCTGGGCCCAGGCCGGGGCACCCGCCTCCTCGAGGATGAGCGCCGCACGCGTGTGGGCCTGCTCGAGCTCGTCCGGCGGGATCATCTGGTGGACGACCGAGGCGATCAGCGGGTACTCGCACCGGAGCGGCCAACCCGCACGCACCAGCATCAGCTCGCGCAGCGCCTCGGCGGCGCGCTCGACGTCGGCCACCTCGATGCCGACCGTCGTGGCGAGGTTCGCCGCGGTGGCGTCGTCGTCGAGGACGACGGCGGCCTGCAGCACGTCGAGCGGCTGTGGCCCGAGGGGCTCGAGCGCATGCGCCAGCGATCGCGACACCTCCGGGGGCGAGGTCCCTTCGAGGCGGCTGAGCAGCTCGGCAGGGTCGAGCGGGCCGGCACCGCCCGTGGCCCGGAGCAGCGCCGAAAGCAGGAAGGGGCTGCCGCTGGTGGCGTGGTGGTAGGCGGCGGCGACCTCGTCACCGGCCGGCGCGCCGATCGAGTCGGTGAGGAAGGTGTCGACCTGCTCCACCGTCAGCGGGGCCAGCTCGAAGCGCCGCGTGGACGACTCGTGGAGCAGCCGGTCTAGCGGGGTCAGCAACAGCCCCGGGGGCTGGGCGGTCATGCTGAGCACCAGCCGCAGGGGGCGGATCTCGATGCGGCGGACGAGGTAGTGGAGCCAGGCGGTCGACGCGGGATCACACCAGTGGACGTCGTCGACCGCGACGAGCACGGCCTGTGCGGGACCGCAGTCGAAGAGGGCCTCCTCGAGTGAGCCGAACAGCACGAGGAGCTCGTCGTCGGGAAGGTCGCCCCCGCGCGTGCGGCGCAGGAGCTCGCGCACCTCGCTGCCGAGCGGCCGGTCACCGGCTTGGAGTTGGGCGGCAAGCTGCTGCAGGACGCCGAGGGGCGCGGTCGCCTCCTGCATGGCGCAGCGCGCCCGGAGCACCCGCACCCCGGACCGGCGGGCGACGTGGCACACCGAGTTCACCACCGCGGTCTTGCCCAGGCCCGGGGCACCCTCGACCACGACGGCGCCCGTCGGCAGGTCCCAGCGGTCCTGCACGAGAGCCGTCAGCTCGCCCAGGATGTCGGCGCGGCCCACGAGGCGGCTGGCGCCCGGGTCGCCGCGCCGGCGGTCGACCGTCAGCTCCGCCCCCAGACCCACCCCACTCCGCGGTCCCGCCACGACTCGCCCACCTCCTGCGCCGAATTTCGCCCTTCGGCACCGGAGATCCCACCACACCGGGGACCAGGTTGCCAGCGGGAAGCCCAGAAATCCGGTGGCGTCGAACGGCTGTTCCCGGCCGAGGCCGGCTCCACCGGGTGGGGCGGGCGGCGACGCGGGCGGTCAGACCTTGAGGTCGACGGGCCGCGAGACGGTCTGGAAGAAGTCGTTGCCCTTGTCGTCGACGATGACGAAGGCCGGGAAGTCCTCGACCTCGATCTTCCACACCGCCTCCATGCCGAGCTCCGCGTACTCGAGCACCTCGACCGAGCGGATGCAGTCCTGCGCCAGCCGGGCCGCCGGGCCGCCGATGGAGCCCAGGTAGAAGCCGCCGTGCCGCTTGCAGGCGTCGGTGACCTGCTGGGAGCGGTTGCCCTTGGCCACCATCACCATCGAGGCCCCGTTGGCCTGGAAGAGGTCGACGTAGGAGTCCATGCGCCCGGCCGTGGTGGGGCCGAACGAGCCGGAGGCGTAGCCGGCGGGCGTCTTGGCCGGACCGGCGTAGTACACGGGGTGGTCCTTGAGGTACTGCGGGAGGCCGTCGCCCGCGTCGAGGCGCTCCTTGAGCTTGGCGTGGGCGATGTCGCGGGCCACGACCATCGTTCCCGTGAGGGCCAGGCGGGTCTTGACGGGGTACCGGCTGAGCTCGGACCGGATCTCGTCCATGGGGCGCGAGAGGTCGATGCGCACGACGTCGTCGGACAGCTCGGTCTCGTGCACGTCGGGCAGGTAGTGGGCCGGCTCGTGCTCGAGCTGCTCGAGGAAGACACCGTCGGCGGTGATCTTGCCGAGCGCCTGGCGGTCGGCCGAGCAGCTCACCGCCACGGCGACGGGCAGCGAGGCACCGTGGCGGGGGAGCCGGATGACGCGCACGTCGTGGCAGAAGTACTTGCCGCCGAACTGCGCGCCGATGCCGAAGGCCTGGCTCAGGGCCAGCACCTCGGCCTCGAAGTCGAGGTCGCGGAAGCCGCGCCCCAGTTCGTTGCCCGACGTGGGCAGCGTGTCGAGGTAGCGGGTGGAGGCCAGCTTGGCCGTCTCGAGCGCGAGCTCGGCCGAGGTGCCCCCGATCACCACACCGAGGTGGTACGGCGGGCACGCCGAGGTGCCGAGCGTGCGCAGCTTCTCGTCGAGGAACCGCACGAGGCCCGAGGGGTTCAGGATGGCCTTGGTCTCCTGGTACAGGTAGCTCTTGTTGGCCGAGCCCCCGCCCTTCGCCATGAAGAGGAACTTGTAGGCGTCGCCGTCGACCGCCGCCAGCTTGATCTCCGCGGGCAGGTTGGTCCCGGTGTTGACCTCCTCCCACATGGTGAGGGGGGCCATCTGCGAGTACCGCAGGTTGAGCGTGGTGTAGGCGTCGTACACGCCGCGGGCGATGGCCGCCTCGTCGCCGCCACGGGTGAGCACGTGCTGGCCCCGCTTGCCCTTGATGATGGCCGTGCCGGTGTCCTGGCACATCGGGAGGACCCCTCCGGCCGCGATGTTGGCGTTCTGCAGCAGGTCGAGGGCCACGAAGCGGTCGTTGGCCGACGCCTCGGGGTCAGCGAGGATGTTGGCGAGCTGCTGCAGGTGACCGGGGCGGAGGAGGTGCGCGATGTCGTGCATCGCCTCGCTCGTGAGCCGCGTGAGTGCCTCGGGCTCCACCCGGAGGAAGCGCTCGCCGTTGGCCTCGAACGTGCTCACGCCCTCGGTGGTGAGCAGGCGGTACGGGGTGTCGTCGGCGCCGAGCGGGAGGACGTCTTGGTACTCGAAGTCAGCCATCGACAGCGACGCTAGCGAGGCCCGGCTCGCAGACCGAAAGCGCCGGGAGGGGCGTCAGCCGACGCCTGTGGCCTGGTCGGCGAGCACGCGGTCGAGGTTGCTGGCCGCCTTGCCGAAGACCGCCGCGATGCTCGCCGCGGAGAAGGTGGTGAGGTACGCCGCGAGCGGGCGCGGGTCGAGGGCGAACGTGTAGGTGAGGTGGGTGCCGAGCGGGCGGGTGGAGCTGGCGCGCACGGGGGTGAGCACCCAGTCCTCGACGAGCGCGGACGCGAGCGGGATGGGGAGCTCGGTGACGCGGTAGGCCCAGCGGCGTCCGGGCTCGGCGGCCAGGATCGTCTCGATTGCGGTGAGGCCCCCGATGTGCACCTCGCACCTCGCGCCGACCTCCTCGCGCCGCTCGGACAGGGTGCGACCACCGGTGAGGGTGGGGAACCAGGTCCAGGTGTCGAGCTCGTCGGCGAGGGCGGCGTAGACGCGGTCGGGTGGGGCGGCCATGTCGGCGTGGAACGTGAGCTGCAGGGGCGCCCGCTCGATGAAGTCGAGGCCGACCGCCTCCATGGTGCGGCTCATGGCGTGGCCGCCCGGGCAGGCACCGGCGTGGGGTCGGGCGGCGTGGTGCCCGCGGCACGCAGGAGCGAGTCGATGACCTCCATGGTGTGCACCGCGTCGGCCGGGGTGGTGGGGAACGGGGTCCCGTCGCGCACCGCGTCGACGAAGGCGCGCAGCTGGTAGGTGTAGCTCGGCGTGCGGTCGGCCCACTCGATGCGGCGCCGGTTGCCCACCTTCACCCGCAGGTGGCCGAACAGGTGCGGGGCCACGGGGTTCACCGCCAGCACCTCGCCCTCGGTCCCGGTGATGCGGAGGTGCAGGTCGAGCGGGCGCGACGTGTTGAGGAAGCCGCAGCGCAGCGACGCGGTGGGCCCGTCGATGAAGCGCAGCTCGCCCGAGAGCTCGCGGTCGACGCCGCCTGCGGTGAGGGTGGCCTCGGCGCTGGTGACCATGGGCTCGACGCCCGCGACGGCCCCGCCGAGCGTGCGCAGCTGGTGCACCGCGTAGCAGCCGGCGTCGAGGAGGGACCCGCCGGCCAGGGACCGGTCCCAGCGGATGTCGTTGCGCTTGAGCAGCGGGAAGCAGAAGCCTGCATCGAGGTGTCGGACCTCGCCCAGCAGCCCGCTGGTGGTGAGGTCGACGAGCCGCTGCATGAGCGGGTGGTAGCGCCAGTGGAACGCCTCCATCACGACCCGGTCGGAGGCCGCGGCCCGTGCGGCGACCTCGACGGCCTCGGCGGCGTTCGCGGTGAAGGGCTTCTCGCACAGCACGTGCTTGCCGGCGTCGAGGGCGCGCCTGGTCCAGGCCCCGTGCAGGCCGTTGGGCAGGGGGATGTAGACCGCGTCGATGGTGGGGTCGTCGAGCAGCGCGTCGTAGCCGGAGAAGGTGGTGGGGATGCCGTGCCGGCGGGCGAACTCGTCGGCCCGCTGCCGGTCGCGGGCCGCCACGGCGACGACCTCGACCCCGGGGGTGGCCCGCGCCGGCTTCACGATGGCGTTCGGCGCGATGGCCGCGGCGCCCAGGATGCCGACGCGGAGCGGGGGCGGTCCGCCGCTCACGAGGCGCGTCGTCGGCGGCGGACGGGGGAGGCGGTGGCCATCGTCCGACCGTACCGCAGGGTTTCCGGAGGGTCGACCGGTCCCGGTAACGTCCGGCCCATGTTCCGGCCCGACGAACTGTCTCCGCGGACTCGTCGGCTCGCCGCCGACGCGATCCACCGCAGCTACGACTGGCTCTGCCGGGTCGCGGCCATCGCTCCCGACACCGCCCGTGGCCGGCGCTTCGGGTCGCTCGGCCTGGGCAGCTGCATCTCGTTCCCCACGGGATCGATCTTCGGCGAGGCATCGATCCACATCGGCAGCGGCACCATGATCGGCGCCGACGTCACCCTCTCGGCCGGGTTCGCGCCGGGCCAGGACCTCGGCCCCGACCCCATCGTCCGCATCGGCGACCGGGTGGTGCTGGGACGTGGCAGCCACGTGGTCGGCCACCGCTCGATCGAGATCGGCGACGACGTCTACACCGGGCCCTACGTCTACGTCACCGACCAGAACCACGTCTACTCCGACCCCGACGTCCCGATCGGGCGCCAGTGGCCCACCGAGGCCCCGGTGCGCATCGGCAACGGCAGCTGGCTGGGCACCGGGGTGGTGATCCTGCCGGGCTCGTGCATCGGCGAGAACGTGGTGGTGGCGGCCGGGTCGGTCGTGCGGGGCACGTTCCCCGACCATTGCGTCATCGCCGGGTCGCCCGCGCGGGTGGTCCGCTCCTGGACGGCCGAGGGCGGCTGGGACCCGCCCTTCCCCGAGCGCCCGCAGGTCGACGTCGAGCTGAGCCAGGCCGACCTCGACGACCTGGCCGTGCTCCTCGGCCGCGACGACCGTCCGCCCCACTGATCCCACCCGTCCCGGGTCCACGAGCTGGTCGTTCCCGATACGGTGCAGCCATGCCAGGCGCCGAGGGCGATGAGGGGTTCCGCGTCGAGCGCGACTCGCTGGGCGAGGTCCGCGTGCCCCGGGCGGCGAGGTGGGGGGCGCAGACGCAGCGGGCCGTCGAGAACTTCCCGATCTCGGGTCGCCCGATCACCCGCCGCCTGATCCGGGCGCTCGCCCTGGTGAAGCTCGAGGCGGCCCACGCCAACGCCGGGCTCGCCGACGTTCCCGGGGTCGAGGGCGCCGTCGCCGACGCCATCGTGGCCGCCGCGTCCGAGGTCGCCGACGGTGCCTGGGACGACGAGTTCCCCGTCGACGTCTTCCAGACCGGGTCGGGCACGTCGTCGAACATGAACGCCAACGAGGTCATCGCCTCGCTCGCGTCCGAACGCCTCGGTCGGGCCGGGTCGGTGCACCCGAACGACCACGTGAACGCCTCGCAGTCGTCGAACGACGTCTTCCCCTCGGCCGTGCACCTCGCCGTCGCCGAGGCGGTGGTCGACGACCTCGTGCCGGCGCTCGAGCACCTGCAGCGGGCGCTCGCCGAACGGCGCGACGAGTTCGCCGACGTGGTCAAGGCCGGTCGGACCCACCTCATGGACGCCACCCCGGTCACGCTCGGGCAGGAGTTCGGGGGCTACGCGGCGCAGGTCGGCCAGGACCTCGAGCGGCTGCACGCCGCGCTGCCACGCCTCTCCCGCCTGCCCCTCGGGGGCACGGCCGTGGGCACGGGGATCAACGCACCGGCGGGCTTCGCCCGAACCGTCATCGCCGGGCTGGCCGAGCGCACCGGCCTGCCGCTCGTCGAGGCACCCGACCACTTCGCGTCACAGGGCGCGCGAGACGACCTCGTCGAGGTCTCGGGCCACCTGCGCACCGTGGCTGTCTCGCTCACCAAGATCGCCAACGACATCCGCTGGATGGGCTCCGGTCCCCGGGCCGGCCTCGCGGAGATCCACCTGCCCGACCTGCAGCCGGGGTCGTCGATCATGCCGGGCAAGGTCAACCCGGTCCTCGCCGAGGCGGTCACCCAGGTGGCGGCCCAGGTCTTCGGCAACGACGCCGCCGTCGCGTTCGGCGGGACCCAGGGCAACTTCGAGCTCAACGTCTACGTGCCGATGATGGCGGCGAACGTCCTCGACTCGATCCAGCTGCTCACGAACGTGAGCTGGCTCTTCGCCGACCGGTGCGTCGCGGGCATCGAGGCCGACGACGAGCGGTGCCGGGCCTACGCCGAGGCCTCGCCGTCGCTCGGCACCTCGCTCAACCCCTACCTCGGCTACGAGAAGGCCTCGGCCCTGGTGAAGGAGAGCGTCCGCACCGGTCGCTCCATCCGTGAGCTGGTGCACGAGCAGGGCCTGCTCTCCGACGAGGAGCTCGACCGGGCCTTCGACGTCCTGCGCATGACCCACGGCGGCATCCAGCGCTGACCCCCTCCCGCCTTCTTTGAACGAAATCCCACCGCCCAGGTGGGGTTCGCTTCAAAGAACGGGTGGAGGGCGGCTCCGGGCACCCGCGGGGCGCCTCGGTAGGGTGGGGCCAACGTCACCCACCGGAGGTACCTCTGTGCTGCTCGCGTCCGCCGACTCGTTCGGCTACCGCCTCTTCTTCCTGCTGCACATCCTCGCCGTCGTCGCCGCGTTCGCCCCCGCGTTCGTCTGGCCGGTCCTCAACCGCCACGCCCGCCTCACCGCGGAGACGCCGGTCGAGGGCAAGACGGGCCCTGTGGGGTCGGAAGCGCTCACGGGCGTGATGAACCCCCTCGTGCACGGCAGCGCGATCGTGCTCGCCGGGCTCTTCGGCTTCGCCCTGATCGGCATGTCCGACAAGGCACCCAGTCCGGACCACTTCGCCTTCAGCCAGACCTGGATCTCCATGGGCCTGGTGCTGTGGTTCATCATGATCGCCATCTTCTTCGTCGGCCTGGTGCCCGCCCAGCGGGCGCTGCGCGAGGGCAAGGTGGCGGCCGAGCAGCGCCTCGCGATGTTCTACGGCAGCCTGCACCTGCTGCTGCTCCTGCAGCTCATCGACATGATCTGGAAGCCCGGCCTCTAGTCGGGGAGGACGCATGCACCCCATCGAGCGCCTCAGGTTCGTGGCCCGGGCATCGGGCGCCGACACCAACCTCCTCGCCCGCGAGACCGCGGGTGCGCTTGCGGGGTTCGCCGACGACCCGGCCGGGCTCGTCATGGCGTGCCGTCGCATCGTGGCCCGGCACCCGCTCTCGGGCCCGCTGTGGTGGTTGTGCTCGCGGGTGCTCGTGGCGCCCGACCCCGTCGCCGAGGCGTGGCGGTCGGCCGACGAGCTCGACGCCGATCACACCGGTCGGAGGCTCGTCGACGCGCTGCCGGAGTCCTCGCGGCTGCTCGCCGTCGGCTGGAGCGGACCGCTGCAGGCGGCGCTGGGCCGGCGCGGCGACCTCACCGTGCTCAGCAGCGGGTGCACCACCGGCGGGCGGCTGCGCTCGCGTTCGGATCGCTGGTGGGACGACGACATCGACGACCTCGATGCCGACGCGCCCACCATCGAGGTGCCCGCCGAGGGCCTCGGTGGCGCGGCCGCCGACGCCGACGTCGTGGCGCTCGAAGCGGCGGCCGCGAGTGTCGCCGGGTTCATCGCTCCCGCAGGGAGCTTCGCCGCGGCGGCGGTCGCCCACCACGAGGGACGGCAGGTGTGGATGGCCGCAGGCGTGGGTCGCTACCTGCCCCCGCGGGTGTGGGATCGCGTCGAGCACGGCCTCGACGCGATGGGCGAGCCCTGGGAGCGGGGCTTCGAGGTGGTGCCGTCGGCCCTCGTGAGCCACGTGGTCGGTCCGGCCGGGCTCGAGTCCCCGGCCGATGCCGTGCGTCGCACCGACTGCCCGGTCGCCCCCGAGCTGCTGCGCGGCTGATCAGCCGGTGTAGCGGGGCGTGGCCGACACCGCGGTGGCGGGGCTGCTCGCGGGCGCGACGCCGCCGGGCGTCGTCGTCGTCGCACCGGTGGTCGACGTGGGTCCCGCCGCCGTGGTCGTGGTCGTCGTGGTGGGTGGCGTGCGCGGGTTCATCGGCGGTCGGGGCTGCGGCTGGCAGGGGCTGCCTGCGGCCGGGAGCCCCGGGTCGGGGAGGAACGGGGGGTCGACGAACCCGGGATGCGCGAAGTCGAACGAGTCGAGCAGGTTGTCGGCGTTGGCGTCGCGGTAGGTCATCGCGCCGAGGTTCCACTTGGTCTCGATGAACTTGAGGATCGACGTGTGGTCGTGGACCACGTGCGACACGTAGTCGCGCTTGGCGAACGGGGAGACCACGAAGCCCGGCACGCGGATGCCGTACTGGGCGAAGTCGCCCGACTGGTCGGGAGGCACGGTGATGCGGGGGGCGATGCTGTCAGGCGCGACCGCAGCCGGGGGCGGGACGTGGTCGTAGCCCCCACCGTGCTCGTCGTAGGTGAAGAAGAGGGCCGTCTTCTCCCACAGCGGGCTGCCCAGCACCGCGTTGATGATCGACGCGCTGTACGCCTCACCGTTCTGCACGTCGCGCGACCCCTCGTCGTACTGGTCGTGCACCCCGGGCCCGATGATGCTCACCTGCGGCAGCGTGCCCGCCAGGCAGTCGGCGAGGAAGTCGGGGAAGAGCTTGCGGTTGGGCGCGTTGTGCGCCAGGAACGCGGCGGGGTCGCTGGTGGGCCAGAGCAGCACCTCCCAGATGTCGATGGCGTAGTCGACCCAGCTGATGCCGTGGGCGTCGAGGCGCTCCCAGATGGTGCCGTTGGGCGCGGTGGGTGTGGCCAGGACCTCGGCCGTGTCGGTGGCCACGATGCCCGCGGAGGTCGCGGCCTGGAGGTAGCGGCGGTTGGGATAGGTGGGGCCCAGGACCGACGAGAACCACCGGTCGCAGATCGGGAAGGTCTCCGCGAGGCCGTGGTAGAAGGGCAGGTTCGTCTCGTCGTAGTAGCCCATCACGTTGTGGCCGCTCACCTTGGCGAAGCCGTCCATGGCGCCGCCGTTCCACTCCAGGTGGGTGCCGTTCCAGGAGTGGTCGCCCGAGATCGAGTCACAGGTGCTGGCCTGGTGGAAGACCGGCACCAACACGTCGGAGGCGTCGAGGTTCGAGTTGGTGGGAACGCCACCGGGCCCGAGCGTGAAGCCGTCGCCCCGGCCGAGGGTGCCGAAGTAGTGGTCGTAGGACTGGTTCTCCTGCATGTAGATCACGATGTGCTCGATCTGCGGAAGGGTGTCGACGCCCTCGGGTCGCGCCGGGAACGGCCGGCTCCCGGGCGCCAGGATCAGGCCGCTCGCGCGGGCCTCGCGCTGGGCCGCCCAGGGGCTCACGCCCGACCCCGCCGCGACCACGCCCGCGGAGGCGAGCATGCCCATCAGGACGCGCCGGCGTGACGCGTCCACCTCCAGGGCGTGCTGCTCGCCCCGTGCCGACCAACGCTTCGCCACGTCCCCCGGCCTCCCTCGCCTCCCGACCTGGTCGGTGCGGCGCGTCGTGCGGTTCTCGACCTGCCGGCGCACCGTACCCGAAGCCGTCGCCGCGGTGACGTGATCGGTAGTGTCCTGGCCATGGGTGAGATCGTCGAGTTCGCGAGCAACGGTGGGACGGCACAGGGCTACCTGGCGCCCTCGGTCGAGGGGGCCGGTCCGGGCGTGATCGTGATCCAGGAGTGGTGGGGGCTGGTGCCCCACATCAAGGACGTGTGCGACCGCTTCGCCGCCCAGGGCTTCACCGCCCTGGCTCCCGACCTGTTCCACGGCAAGACCACCACCGAGCCCGACGAGGCCGGCAAGCTCATGATGGCGCTCAACATCGACGAGGCCGCACGCGACATGTCCGGCGCGGTCGACTTCCTCGGCGCCAGCGAGCACGTGCGGGGTCGCGGCGTCGGCGTCGTGGGCTTCTGCATGGGTGGTGGCCTGGCGCTCGTGCTGGCATGCACCAAGCCCGACGAGGTCAAGGCCGTGGCGCCGTACTACGGGCTGATCCCGTGGCCCGACGCCGAGCCCGACTGGACGAAGCTGCAGGGCGGGGTGCAGGGGCACTACGCGGGCCAGGACGGCTTCTTCACCCCCGACAAGGCACGCGCCCTCGAGGCCCAGCTGCGTGACCTGGGCAAGTCAGCCGAGATGTTCATCTACGAGCGCGCCGACCACGCCTTCTTCAACGACACCCGCCCCGAGGTGTTCGACGAGGAAGCGGCCCACGAGGCGTGGGAGCGCACCATCGACTTCTTCAACATGCACCTGGGCTAGGCGCCGGTGGCCCGTCGCTGAGTGGCTGGAGTGGTCGGGGCGGGGTGTTCCGGGACCCCCGGATCGGGTCCTACTCCTCGTTGGCGAGGCTGCCGTAGGTGGGCACGCCGGCGGTCTCGTACGTGAGGTGGAGCGTGCCGCTGGGGTAGGTGACCGATTCGGTGAGGCGCAGCGCCGTCGGCACGGTCCCGTCGGCGAACACCTGCTTGCCGCTGCCGAGCAGCAGCGGGTACACCCACAGGTTCATCCGGTCGACGAGGCCGAAGCGCAGCAGCGACTGCAAGAGGTCGAGACTGCCGATGACGTGGACCTCGTCGTGGCGCCCCTTGAGGGTGGTGATGCTCTCGGCGAGGTCGTCGGCGACCAGCGTCGACCCCTGCCAGGCGAGAGAGCCAGCGAGCGTGCGGCTGGCAACGTACTTGGGGACGCCGTTGAGCAGACCGGTGAACGGGCTCTCCTGCGGAGCGTTCGGCCAGTAGTCGGCAAAGGTCTCGTAGGTCCTTCGCCCGAGGAGCAGGGCGTCCATGCGCCTCGCCTGCTCGAACATGACCCCGCCCGACTCCTGGTCCACCAGTGGCGCCTGCCACCCGCCGTGGGCGAAGCCGCCGTCGCGGTCCTCGTCGGGCCCTCCAGGTGCCTGTGCCACTCCGTCGAGCGTCACGAACTCGGTCACGATGAGCTTGCCCATGGTGTTCTCCTTGCCGGGTGGCGTTGCGTTCCTGTGCAAGACGCTGCCGTCGTGTCGAACTCATCGCCGGCGTCGGACAGGGGCGGGCGACAGACCACGGGTCGCCCCCCGGGGTCAGGTGCGGGCGGCGATGGCGTCGGCCACGGCCAGCACGCGGCGGGCGTTGTCGACGTGCAGGTTCTCGATCATGCGGCCCTTGTGCGTGACCACACCCTTGCCGCCGGCGATCGCGTCGTCGAACGTGGCGATGAGCTCGCGGGCGTCGTCGATGGCCTCCGCCGTGGGGGCCCACACCGCGTTGGCCGGCTCGATCTGGCTGGGGTGGATGAGGGTCTTGCCGTCGAACCCGAGCTGGCGACCCTGCAGGCACTCGGCCTCGAAGCCGGCGGCGTCGGTGATGTCGTTGTAGACGCCGTCGAGGATCACCTTGCCGGTGGCGCGGGCCGCGAGCAGGCACAGGCCGAGCCCGGTGAGGAGCGGCTGGCGGCCGGGCACGTGCTCGGCGTGCAGTTCCTTGGCGAGGTCGTTGGTGCCCATGACGAGCACCGCGAGGCGGTCGGAGGCGCCCGCGATGGCGACCGCGTCGAGCATGGCCACGGGCGTCTCGACCATCGCCCAGATCCGGGTGTGGTCAGGAGCGCCCCCCTTGACCAGCCCGTCGACGATGGCATGCACGTCGTCGGCCGAGTTCACCTTCGGCACGACCACCCCGGCGGGCCCCGCCTCGGCTGCCGCGGCGATGTCGTCGGCGTGCCACG
>JADGOP010000278.1 GCA_017882935.1 Actinomycetota bacterium | reverse complement strand
GCCCTTCACAATGGTGCGCGTGATGCCGCCGCCGATGAAGTCCCAGCGCCCGTCGACCAGCACCCGCTGCGGGGCCACGCCCAGCGCGTCGAGGGCCCGGCGGGCCGCCAGCCGCTGCGCCGCCGACATGCCCAGCTCGTCGCACTCGGCGGGCGTGGCGTGGCCCACCGACCACGCCACGCACCAGTCGGCCACGCGGTCGAACAGGGCCTCGCGGGCCGCCTCGGTGAGCTGCTTCGAGTCGCGCACCCGGTAGACGCGGCGGTCGCGCGGCAGCACTGCGGCGCCGACCGTGAGTGGTCCGGCCCAGGCGCCCTTGCCGACCTCGTCGACGCCGACCACGACCTCGTGGCCCGCGTCCCACAGCTCACGCTCGACGTGGAGGGTGGGCCCGTGGCGCTTGGTCGGCACGGCCGAGACGCTACTGCGCGCCGTGCCGGAGCCGGCGCGCCCCCGGCGCGGCCCGCATCACCCGTTCGCTCCCTCGCGGGTCCCTACCCTGGTCACGTGGCCGGTACCCCGGAACGACACCTGCACCTCGCGCCCGCCGACCAGCCGGGTCCGACGCCCCGCGAGCACCCCGTGTCGTCGTCGATCCGCTCCATCGGGTCGACCGGCTCGATCCTGTCGATCGGCTCGGCGGGCAGCATCCTGTCGATCGGGTCCGCCGGCTCGATCCTGTCGATCGGCTCGGCGGGCAGCATCCTGTCGATCGGGTCCGCGGGGTCGATCCTGTCGGTGCTGTCCCTCGGCTCGATCTCGAGCGTGCGGTCGGTCGGCGCGATCCGTTCGGTGCGCCGCAGCGACGAGGCCGGACCGCCATCGCCCTGGATCCCACGCCTCGCCGCGTGGCTGCCCGCCGGCGCGCGCCGCCCGATCTCGTGGAAGGGCGCGCGGTCCCGCCTGGCAGGCTGACCGCATGGCCGGAGCCGTCCACCGCTACCGCACCCGTCTCGAGTGGGTGGGGTCCACCGCACTCGGGTACGACCACTACGACCGTGGCCATCGCCTGTGGGCGGTCACCGACACGGGCCCGGTGGCGCCCGCGGGCCCCGACGGGCTCCACCTGAGCAGCGACCCGACGTTCCTCGGCGACCCTGCCCGACTGAACCCCGAACAGCTCCTCGTCGCCGCCGCCTCCTCGTGCCACTTCCTGTCGTTCGTCGCCATCGCGGCGCGGCGCCGCCTCGACGTGGTGGCCTACGCCGACGACGCCGACGGCGAGATGCCCGAGGACGACCGTCCCATGCGGATCACCCGCGTCGTGCTGCACCCGCAGGTCACGTTCCGCGCCACCGACGCCGCCTCAGCGCCCACCGCCGACGCGGTGGCGACGCTGCACCACAAGGCGCACCAGCTGTGCTTCGTCGCCAACAGCCTGACGTCGGAGATCCTGGTCGAGCCGTCGTCGACCGTGGTCGGGTGACGGCCGCCTGGCCCGCGCGGTTCCGGGGACGACCCTCGCCGGTTGCCTAGGCTCGGACCGATGCCCGCCGCCGACGAGTCGCACCAAACCGACTTGCTCGACCCGGGCACGCGGGTCGAGGTGCGCTCCGGCTACGACCGCTCGTGGTCGAAGGGCTTCGAGGTCGACTCGTCCGGGCCCGACGGCTACCGCCTGCGCCGCCGGTCCGACAAAACGCTGCTCCCCACCACGTTCCGCGCCTCCGACGTGCGCGCCGAGCGGCACAAGTCGATGTGGTGGGTCTGAGGCCCGGGTCGGTCAGCCCACACCCTCGCCCATGGCGGCGATGAACTCGTCGACGTCGATGATCGGGAGCGTGGTGGTCTTCAGGGTGCCGCGTGCCGCGAGCGTGGTGGCCACGCGGGCCATCGTGACCTGGTCGGGTGCCTCGAGGATGTTGACGAAGTCCCACTGACCGAGCACCGCGTACTGCGCCAGCACCTTCACGCCCATCTGCTCGACGTCGCGGTTGACCTCGCGGAGGCGCTGCGGGCTCTCGCGCAGCCGGGCCGATCCGTCGGGTCCCAGGGTGGAAAGCATCATGAACTTGGGCATGCCCGCACGCTACTGCCGCCACGCTGCAGCAAGGGCGCCGCGGCAGCAGCCCCGCCGGGACTACACGCCGAGCGCGTCGAGGGTGGTGGTGACACGATCCCACGCTTGCACGTTGCAGGTCTCGTCCCGCGCCCCCGCACCGGCGGCGAGCGCGGCGTCGAGGTCGGCCTCGAGGCGGTCGAGCGCCGGCCGGTGCTCGTCGGTGAGCGCGGTGAAGCGCTCCCATGCCGGAGGGTCGCCCAGCGGCAGGCCGACCACCACGGGGACGAAGACCGAGCGGCAGGGTGACCCGAGCAGGAACCGGGCCACCGGCGGGGAGCCTCCCGGCGCGAGCTCCGCGACGACCGCGGCGGTGGTGGCCTCGAGGCCGTCGACGTGCATGCAGATCGTCCAGCCGTCGGCGCCACCGACGTGGCTGCGCAGGTGGGCGCGCGCCGCGTCGACGTCGAACGGCCCCGCGTCGAGCCGGGCACAGCTCGCCTGCCAGCGCGGGTCGATCATCGGCGCGAGGCCGGGGTCGGTGTCGCGGTGCGCCGCGTCGAACGCCGGGATGGTGAGGCGGTTCGAGATGGCCCGCCGCTCCCCCACCCGCTCGACGTCCCACCGGTCACCCGACGTCTCCACCACGAACGCCTCGATCGGGTCGGCCACCAGGAACGACGACCAGTACCGGAACTCGTGCCCACTCGCCGGGTCGTGGCCCGAGCCGCCCTGGCCGTGCGCTTCGAGGAGCGACGTGATGACGGTGACCGCCTCGGCCGCCGTCGGCGCGCGCTCCAGCGCCAGGCGGACCAGGTCCATCCCCACCAGCGCGTCGGGGGCAACCGCGGCATCGGCGGTGGTGAACACCGCCTCGTTGCCGATGGCGACGCCGGCCTCGTTCACGCCGTGCTCGACGCCCCACATCCACGAGGGGCGCGACCCCACGAAGCCGATGGTGGGCCCGTCGTGACCGGGGATCTCCAGGTAGGTGGCCCGGGTGACGTCCTCCTGTCGGGGCGCGTGCCACTCGATCACCTGGGGCTCGAGCGGAGGCCGGTCGCTGTTCTTGGCGAACACCGTGACGCCGTGGGTCGTGGCGGACGGGAGAGCGCACAGGCAGTCGCACATCGCCCCAGCCTCGCACCCGGCAGGTCAGGGCGCGGTCGTCGTCGTCCCACGATCGGCGGACGGAGCGAAGGTGATGGCCACGGACCTCTCCGCCGGCGAGGCGCTCGACGACCCGGACATCACGATGACGCACGCACCCGGCGAGGCGCCGCAGTCGAACGTGCGCGTGATGGGCGTGGAGAACATCCGCTGCACCCGGAACGCCACGACGACGGGGCCGCCGGGCGCCGGAGTCCGCACCCGGCGGATCGGCTGCGCACACGAGGCGACCCCGGTGTGAGCGTCCTGCCGGGGGTGCGCGGCGCACTGCATCACCACCACGACCGTGCCCGGAGCGAAGCCGGTGCCGACGAGGCGCGTCCTGGCCGTATCCCGGACGGCACCCCGACGTCGCGCACTACGGTCCCGCCCATGTCCCCCGACCCAGCCCCGCCACACCCCGCACCACGACCCTCGAAGCCCCGGATCGCCCCGGTCGACCCGGCCACGGCCGACGCCCAGACCGCCGAGCTGCTCGCGCAGGTGGGTGGACCGGCGGGCAGCGCGTCGAACATCTTCGCCACGTTCGTGCGCCACCCCGGGCTGTTCCGGCGCTGGCTGCCGTTCGGCGGCAAGCTGCTGTCGGGCCGCCTCTCGGCACGGCACCGGGAGCTGCTCATCCTGCGCACCGGCTGGAACTGCCAGGCGGAGTACGAGTGGGGCCAGCACGTGGTCATCGGGAAGGCCTCGGGCCTCGACGACGCCGAGATCGAGCGCATCAGGGAAGGGCCCGACGCCGCCGGCTGGGACCCGTTCGAGGCCACCCTGCTGCGCGCCGCCGACGAGCTCCACGAGCAGAGCTGCATCGGCGACGCCACCTGGACCGAGCTGGCCGCGGTGTACGACGACAAGCAGCTCATCGAGGTGCCCATGGTGGTGGGCCACTACCACCTGGTCGGGTTCACGCTGAACTCGCTCGGCGTGCAGCTCGAGCCGGGCCTCGCGGGGTTCCTGCGATGACCGCCGAGGGCGGTCGGCTGGCAGGCCGCAGGATCCTGGTGGTCGGTGCCGGCATGCAGGCGTCGGCCGACGCCGACAACCCCAT
>JADGOP010000277.1 GCA_017882935.1 Actinomycetota bacterium | reverse complement strand
TGCAGGTGCCGCTGTACGCCGCTCCCCGGAGGCGTGGTCCCGAGGCGCAGGTGCTGCCCAACCCCACCACCGAGGGGATGCCGCTCAGCTTCCTCGTGCGTCAGGTGCAGGGCACCTGGCTGCAGGTGCAGCTGGCCGCCCGGCCCAATGGGGCCACCGCGTGGATCCCCAGGTCCGCGGTGCGGCTGCGCACCGAGCGCTACCGGATCGAGGTGCGGCTGTCGGCGCACCGGCTGCGGGTCTTCCGCGGCCGGCAGGTGGTCACGACCATGGCGGTGGCCGTCGGCACTCCCGAGTCGCCCACGCCCACCGGGCACTTCTTCGTCGACGCCCACGTGCGGCTGCTCGACCCGACGGGGCCCTACGGCGCCGGCCAGGTGAGCGTCGCCGGCTTCAGCGACGTGTACCAGACGTTCGGCGGTGGCATCGGCCAGATCGCCATCCACGGCACCGACCAGCCCAACCTGATCGGCCAGGGCGTCAGCCACGGCTGCGTCCGCGTGACCAACCCGCAGATCCTGCGCCTGTTGGCCGTGGTCCCCACCGGCGCCCCCGTCGACATCCTCCCCTGACCGCCCCGCACCCAAAACGCAGGAGGAGAGGGGCGGGTGGGGAGGGGGTCAGGCGCGGAGGCGGAAGGTCTGGATGCCCCAGGGGCGCAGCTCGAACTGGCCCTCGAAGTCGGCGCCGGGGCGGCCCCGCAGGTCGACCAGCCAGCCCTGCCGCATGGGCACGCGCACCATGGCGGTGGTGGCGGTGGGGTTGAACACCCGCACCTCGAGCTGGCTGCCCTCGACCCGCCGGACGGCCGACACCTCGGCGCCCCCGACGGTGAGGCGGGTGCCGCGGCTGCCGTCGGCGGCGATGGTCGCGTCGGGCTGCCCTCCGGCGCCGGGCGACCGGTCGGCCGCGCTGCCGAGGTCGGTGGTGGCGATTCCGCCGACGCCCACGAGCGGCAGGAAGGCGTCGTCGGTGACGGCGTAGGGGTCGCGCTCCCCGACGTGCACCGCGTAGCGCAGCTCGACCGGCCGCTGTAGCTGCGGTCCCTCCATGGCGGTGATGGGCCCGGCGGGCAGCGGACGGGTGGCCATCGGGCCCTGCGACAGCAGCCCGGTGCAGCGGACCAGCGTCAACGCCAGGGCGTGCGCCCGCGCGGTGTCGTCGGTGCCACGGATGTCGACCAGCTCGTACTCGAGCAGGCCCTCGTGGGCGATCGTGAGGCCGCCGGCCTCGACGAAGCGCCGGCTGGGGAAGGTGGCGAGGCCGACCTCGGTGGGGCCGCCCTCGGCCACGAGCCCGCGCTCGACCACCGCGAACGCGCACTCGGCGTGCGAGGTCGTGGCGGGCTCGGGGAGGGGGAACCAGGCCCGCAGCCGGTGGTCGCGGCTGCGGTTGTCGAACGCCACGGACACGCGCACGAGGTCGTCGCCGGCGTGGAGCTCGAGCGTGGTGCGCACCACCACCTCGTTGATGCCGACGCGCCGCTCGCCGCTGACCCGACCGGGCCAGTGGTAGGTGGCGTCGATGGCGACCCGGGCCCGCAGCGGGCCGGGCTCGATGACGGTGACGTCGACCGACTCGGGACGGTCGACGACGGTGTCGTCGGCCGGCGGGCACCAGTTGTAGGTGTCGCCCTTGTCGCCGTCGTCGACGAGCCGGCCGAGGCCGCCGTGCCCGTTCACCGAGAAGGTGCCGTCGTCGGCGATCTCGACGTCGATGATGCCGTTGCCGAGGCGGTGGTCGTCGGCGTGCACCGGCTCGACCGAAGGCGCCCCGGGCACCCAGCGGGCCCACCCGAAGCCGGGGATGTCGTCGATGTGGGCCAGCACGACGCGCCGCGGCGTGAAGTCCATCCACACGCGCACCTCGGCACCGGGATCGCGCTCGGCGAGCGCGGCAAAGGCCTCGCGGGCAGGGGCGGGGTCGAGCAGGCCGAAGCGCCGGGGATCGATGCGCAGGCGGGCGTCGACGGAGCCGTCGTCGTTGGTCTCGAGGTCGATGCGGTGCGCGTCGCCGATGTTCTCGACGATGACCGCCACGAAGTCGACGGCCTCCGCAGGGGAAAGGGCGGTGATCTGCACGGAGCCCGGGCGCTCGTGGAGCACCTGTGTGCCCGTCAGCTCGGCCCCGGGCGGGAGCTTGAACGTGACCAGGCCGCGGCGCGTCCGGGACGACGCGTTGATGGCCACAGGTGCGGCCCCGCCGAGCGCCGGCACGTCGTCGAGCGTCGAGCCCCCGGTGCCGACCGCCTCGGCCGCGGCACGGGCCACGCCGAGCACCGCCCGCTCGGTGAGCCCGTCGGCGATGCGGATGGCCTCGTGGAAGCGGTGCACGACGGCATCGACCACCTCGTCGACCGAGCAGGCGCAGATGGAGTCGTGCGCACTGTTCTGGATGACGAGCTTCCAGGCGACGTCGAGGAACGCCCGGGGCCAGCGCGCGGCGTCGAGGTAGAGCGCGCTCAACGGCTCGGCGACCTGCTCGAGCGCGCGCTCGGCCCGGGCCGCGAGCTGCTTCACGTCGACGCGGTTGGACGCCACGCCCATCAGCACGTTGGCCCGAGCGCCGGAGCGCAGCTCACCCCGCCACACCGGCAGGCCGTCGCGCGGGGCGGCAGCGACGAACGCGGCCAGCGACGACACGGTGAAGTCGAGGTCGTCCTGCACGCCGTTGGCCTCGGCGACGAGGCGCCCGAGCGAAGCCTGGGGCTGGAGGTGGTCGGTGCCGTTCATCCAGAGCAGCGGCTCGTCGCCGCCCCCGGCGCGGGTGCCCTCCTCGGCGATGAAGCGCTCGACTTGCTCGAGCAGGTCCTTGCCGTTGAGGGGGAGGTGCGCGCCGTTGCCGTAGCCCCGAGGCAGGTACTGCGCCCGAACCGAGGAGCCATCGGGCGCCTCCCAGCGGAACGCCGGTCGATCGGCGACCGCAGCCGGCGTGCCCCGCCACACCACGGTGTCGTCGAAGCCGAACTGCTGCAGCAGCTGGGGCATCTGGGCGATGTGCCCGAACATGTCGGGCAGGTAGCCCACGGGCATGGCGCCACCGAACTCGGCGGCCTTGGCGAGGCCCAGCTGGAGGTCGCGCACCATGGTCTCGCCCGACACCAGGAACTCGTCCATGAGGATGTACCAGGGGCCGACGCTGAGGCGGCCCTGTGCAGCGAGGCGGCGGATGCGCCCCGCGTTCTCGGGCCGGATCTCGAGGTAGTCGTCGAGGACCGCCATCTGCCCGTCGAGCATGTAGTGCGCGTAGCTCGGGTCGCGCTCGAGCAGCGGGAGCAGGCCGTCGACGAGGTCGACGAGCTTGAGGCGGAACGACTGGTAGGGGAGGTACCACTCCCGGTCCCAGTGCGTGTGGGGGACGACGTGAACCTGGCGGGACATGGGGCCACAGTACGACGGCCCGTCGCCGCCCGGTCAGATCAGGCTGAGGCCCCCGTCGACGGCGAGGACCTGCCCCGTGATGTAGCTGGCCTCGTCGGAGAGCAGGAAGACCGTGGCCGCGGCCACCTCCCACGCGGTGCCCTGGCGACCGAGCGGCACCGGGGTCACGGCACGCGAGGGCCGTCCCGCCGAGGCGCGCCGGCCGAGGGGCGTGTCGATCAGCCCGGGGGCGATCACGTTGGCGCGGACGCCCCGGCGGGCGCCCTCGACGGCCACGTGGCGGCAGAGGCCGATGAGCCCGGCCTTCGACGCGTCGTAGGCCGGGACGCGGCTGCCGGGCTGCAGGCCCGCGACCGAGCTCATGAACACGATCGAGCCACCTTCGGGCAGGTGTGGCAGCGCCTCCCGGGCCACGAGGAAGTGGCTCCGCAGGTTCACCGCGTTGGTGAGGTCCCAGTCCTCGGCGGAGGTGCCAGCCAGGCCACGGCCGAGGCCGATGCCGACGTTGAGCACGACCCCGTGCAACGGCTCGGCGGCCGCCGCGGCGACCATGGCGAGGCACGCCGCCTCCTCGCTCACGTCGCCGAGCACCGCCTCGGCACGGCCGCCCTCGTCGTCGATCTGGCCCACGGTCGCCTCCACCGCGTCGCGGTCGCGGTCGGTGCACACCACGGTCGCCCCCTCCCGCGCCGCAGCCACGGCGATGGCCCGGCCGTTGCCCATGGGGTTGTCGGTGTCGGTCGACGCCTGCATGCCGGCACCGACCACCAGGATCCGGCGTCCGGCCAGCCGACGGCCCTCGGCGCTCATCGCCCGAACCCCGCGAGGCCCGGCTCGAGCTGCACGCCGAGCGAGTTCAG
>JADGOP010000276.1 GCA_017882935.1 Actinomycetota bacterium | reverse complement strand
ACGGGTGCGGGAGGTCGGGCTCGGGGCCCTTGGCGGCGACCGCGCAGATGGCGGCGACGACGAGGTCGACGGGGATGACGTCGACCGTGCCCTCGGGGACGCCGGGGAACTCCTTCAGCAGGCCGCGGGCGTAGGAGATGATGATGGGCTCCGCCATGCGGAAGCCGCGGATCCAGCCGGGGAAGGGCTCGGCCCAGGCCGACTCGATGATCGACGGCCGCACCACGCTGACGGGCACGTTGCCGCGGGTCTGCGCGAGGGCCTGCTCGGCGAGGGCCTTGGTGTAGGCGTAGGCGTCGGGCCAGCCGAGGGAGAAGGCGCGGGCGCGGCCGGCCTCGACCATGCGCTCCTTCACCCAGGCGAGGCGCCGCGACTCGGTCTTGGCGGCGATGAGCGGGGTGCCCGCCGGCCCGAGCTCGCGGCGGGCCTCGTCGCGGAACCGCTCGAGCATGGGGGTGGTGCGGCTCTCGGCGTCGGCGTCGGCGCGGATGCGACGTGCGGCGGTGACCTCGGACTTCCAGTTGAGGTCGTCGAGCCAGAAGGGGCTGGCGTCGACCGGTGCCTCGGGCGCTCCGCCGCGCCGGTTGCCGGCGACGTAGCAGGTCGACACCGCGACGAGGTGCGGCGTGATGTCGAGCTCGTGGCACGTCTGCGCCAGGCGCGTGGGGCCGAGGAGGTTGACCTCGACGGCGAGGTCGAGGGCGGCGTCGAACGACACGGTGGCGGCGGAGTGGATGATGGTGTCGCAGCCCGCGAACGCCGCGCGCCCGGCCTCGTCGAGGCCCAGCCCGTCGGTGCCGACGTCGCCGGCCACCACCTGCACCCGACGCGCGACCATCTCGTCGAAGAGCGCCTTGCCACCGAGCTCCTCGCGGAGCCGGTCGAAGCAGTCGTTCTTGAAGATCTCGCGCTGGGCGCGCTGCTCGACGGTGCGCATGCGGCCGGGTCGCACGAGGAGCACGAGCTCGCACCCCGGGGCAGATCGCAGCAGGCGCTCGACCAGAGCGGTGCCGACGAAGCCGGTGGAGCCGGTGATGAAGATGCGCTTGCCGGCAAGGTCGTCCCGGATCACGCCGGCAGCGTAGCGCACTCTCTCTACCAAATGGTAGATGCGCTTGGTAGGCTCGTCGCATGGCGGTGACCGACGGTCCGAGCACCCGGGAGCGGGTGGTCGAGGTGGCCCTGTCGAGCTTCGCTGCCCGGGGGTTCGAGGCCACCTCGCTCGACGACGTGGCCGCCGAGCTGGGCGTCACCAAGCAGACCGTCCTCTACTACCACCCGTCCAAGGACGCGCTGCTCGGCGCGGTCATCGAGCGCAGCGTGGCCGAGCTCGCCGCGGTGCTGCGCGCGGCGGGCCGGCGAGGCGTCGAGCGCGGCGATCCGCTGCAGGAGGTCGTCGACGCGCTCTTCCGCATCGGAGCCCAGCGGCCCGAGCTCCTCGAGCTGGTGCGCGAGGCGCTGCGCCTCGGACCGCCCGCCTCGACGCGGCTCACCGCCGAGCTGTCGCCCCTGCTCGACGAGCTGGCCGGGGGCGTCCCGCGCGAGGTCGTGTTCACCGCAGCGGCCATGGTGGTGGGCATGGCCACCGAGGTCGACGTGCTGCGCGGCCTCGGCATCGCGCCCACCCGGGGCGCGCTCCGGCGCCGCCGCCGGGTGCTGCTCGACTACCTCACCGACGCGCTGGGCTGAGCTGAGTCAGCGCTTGGTGCTGAAGCCGGCGCGGCGGTCGTGGCGCTCGAGCGCCAGCGCCACCAGCTCGTCGATGAGCTGGCCGTAGCTCACGCCGGTGGCCTCCCACAGCTTCGGGTACATCGACTGCGGCGTGAACCCGGGGATGGTGTTGACCTCGTTGAGCAGCCAGCCACGTCCGTCGGGCTCGTAGAAGAAGTCGACTCGTGCCAGGCCGTCGCAGCGCATGGCGAGGAACACCTCGACGGCGAGCGTGCGGACCGCGTCGGCCTCGTCGGGTGGGAGGTCGGCCGGGATGAGCAGCTGCGCCGCGCCGTCGAGGTACTTGTCGTCGTAGTCGTAGAACTCGTGGCCGGGCACGATCTCGCCGGGCACCGAGGCTCGGGGCGGGCGGCTGGTGACGGAGTTGCCCAGGACGGCGACCTCGATCTCACGACCGGCGACCGTCTCCTCGACCACCAGGCGGTCGTCGTAGGACAGCGCGGCCTCGATGGCGGTGACCAGCTCGTCGGAGTCGTGGGCCTTGGTGATGCCGACCGACGAGCCGAGGTTGGCCGGCTTCACGAACACGGGGAAGTCGATGGAACCGAGGGCCATGACGGTCTCGGCCTTGGCGGCGAGCTGGGCCGCGGTGCCCTGCGCCGCGGTGAGGCTGAACGCCTTGCACTGGGGGATGCCGGCCGCCTGCGCCACCGTCTTGGCCATGGCCTTGTCCATGCACACCGCTGAGCCGAGCACCCCGCTGCCCACGAACGGCACGTTGGCCACCTCGAGGAGGCCCTGCACGGTGCCGTCCTCGCCGTGGGGGCCGTGCAGCAGCGGCAGCACCACGACGGGAAGGTGGTCGGCGCCGGCGCGCACCGCGGGGAGCGGATCGACCTCCACGCCCGAGGCCTCGAGCCGGGCAGGCAGCAGCGCCGAGCCCGCGTCGAGCGCGGAAAGGGCGTCGTCGCTCTGCAGCCAGGTGCCCTCGCGGGTGATGCCGATGGGGGCCAGCTCGTAGCGGCCTGGGTCGGCCGCGCGGAGCACGTGGGCAGCGGTGACGCACGAGACCTCGTGCTCGGCCGACTGGCCGCCGAAGAGCACGACGAGCCGCACCTTCGGGGGGAGCGGCACGGCGAGGTCGGTGGGTTCGGTCACCGGACGATTGTACGGGCGGCTCCACGCGCGGTCGCGGAACGTGCCCGCCAGGGTCCCTGGAGCGTGAGGTGGCGCCGGTAGCGTGAGCGCCGTGCAGTTCACGAGTGACGAGGTCGCCAAAGCGGTCGGCGGGCACGCGGTCGGCCCCGCCACCCGCATCGACGGCGCCTCGATCGACTCGCGGTCGGTCGAGGCCGGCCAGCTGTTCGTGCCGGTGGTGGCCGAGCGCGACGGGCACGACTTCATCGAGGCGGCGCTGGCGTCCGGCGCCGCGGCCTACCTCACCCAGCGCGACCCGCTGCCGGAGACCTCGGCGATCCTCGTCGGCGACACGGGCGATGCCTTGCTCGACCTGGGCCGGGCGGCCCGCGCGCTCCTGCCCGACCGCGTGGTGGGGATCACCGGGTCGGTCGGCAAGACGTCGACCAAGGACCTGCTCGCGGCCGTGCTCGGCACCACCTACGCCACCGCCGCGAACGAGCGCTCGTTCAACAACGAGCTGGGCGTGCCGCTCACGCTCCTGGGCGCACCGGCCGGCACCGAGGCGGTGGTGGTGGAGATGGGGGCGCGCGGCCGGAGCCACATCACGTTGCTGTGCGACGTGGCCCGCCCCACCATCGGGGTGGTCACGGTGGTCGAGGGCGCCCACCTCGAGCACTTCGGCTCGCTCGCCGGGGTGGCCACGGCCAAGGCCGAGCTGGTCGAGGCCCTGCCCCGCGCCGGAACCGCGGTGCTCAACGCCGACGACCCGCTCGTGGCGGCCATGGCCGAGCGCACCGTCGCCACGGTCGTCACCTTCGGGATCGAGTCCGTGACCGCCGACGTGGGCGCCGACGACGTCCGCCTCGACGACGACCTCCGTCCCAGCTTCCGCCTGCGCTCCGCGTGGGGCGATGCCGACGTCCGCCTCGCCGCCCGGGGCCGCCACCAGGTGGTCAACGCGCTCGCCGCCGCGGCCGCCGGGCTCGGCGCCGGCGTCGCGCTCGAGGCGGTCGCCGACGGCCTCGCCCGGGCGACGCTGTCGCCGCACCGGATGGACCTGGTGCGGGCCGCGTCGGGCGCGCGGGTCCTCAACGACGCCTACAACGCCAACCCCACGTCGATGGTCGCCGGTCTGCGCGCGCTCGCAGCGATCGACGCCGAGCGCCGGGTCGCCGTGATCGGGGTGATGGCCGAGCTCGGCGCCGACGGGGAAGAGGCCCACGCCGACGTCGCCGCGCTGGCACGGTCGCTCGGCATCGACGTGATCGCGGTGGCCGCGCCGCCGTACGGCGACCTTGCCACCCACGTCGCCGGCGTGCCCGGGGCCATCGACGCGCTGGGGGCGCTGGGCCTCGGCGAGCACGATGCCGTGCTCGTGAAGGGGAGTCGCGTGGCGGCGCTCGAGCGGGTGGTCGAAGCGCTCGTCCCGTGAGCAGC
>JADGOP010000275.1 GCA_017882935.1 Actinomycetota bacterium | reverse complement strand
GTGGCGCGTCCGGGCCCCGTTGACCACCGCCGCGAAGCGACCCCCAGAAGCACCCGTATTCCGGGGCTTCCCACAGAACATTCGCCGGGCGGGGCGGGATGGGGGCAGGCTTGGGTGATGACCGATCCTGTCGACGTGGC
Source organism: Actinomycetota bacterium (assembly GCA_017882935.1). Lineage (GTDB taxonomy): Bacteria > Actinomycetota > Acidimicrobiia > Acidimicrobiales > Iamiaceae > JADGOP01. Next base: position 4,113 of record JADGOP010000275.1, on the reverse strand, counting down.
GCAGCGGCGCGAGGCCTACCACCGCGACGGGCTCCGTCGGGCCGACCTCGACGCCGACCCGATGGTGGTGTTCGAGGCCTGGTACCGCGAGTGGCTCGACACCGACCCCTACGACGGCACCGCGGTCGTCGTCGCCACGGCCGACCCCACCGGGCGGCCTTCGGCCCGCTACGTGCTGCTCAAGGGCTTCGACGAGCGCGGCTTCGTCTTCTACACCAACGGCGCCAGCCGCAAGGGCGCGGAGCTGCGCGACAACCCGCAGGCCGCGCTGTGCTTCGGGTTCATCCCGCTGAACCGCCAGGTGCGCGTGGTGGGCGACGTCGAGCCGGTGTCGGCCGCGGAGGCCGACGCCTACTTCGCCTCCCGCCCCCGGGGCAGCCAGGAGAACGCCTGGGCGTCGGCCCAGAGCGAGCCCGTGCCCGACCGGGCCGCGCTCGAGGCGGCGGCCGCGGCGGCCGCCGAGCGCTTCGCCGGCGGCGACGTGGTCCGTCCCGAGGCCTGGGGCGGCTACCGCGTGGTGCCACCGAGATCGAGTTCTGGCAGGGCCGCCCCGACCGGTTGCACGACCGCTTCACCTACCTGCGCCCCGCGGCCGACGCGCCGTGGCGCCTCGAGCGCCTCCAGCCCTAGCGACGCTCAGCGGGTGTCGGCGCGCAGCAGGCCCACCAACGCGGCGACGGCCACCACCAGCCCGAGCGCCAGCCCCAGTCGGGTGGCGCCCACGTGGTCGACCCACGTCGAGATCGAGCCCGACCAGCCGGTCACCGTGTCAACGGCCCGGCTCGACACCGCCTTGCCGTGCTGGGTGCGCAGCTCGACCACGCCGTACCAGGCCACGTAGGCGCCGGCGGTGACCACCAGCACCCCCGCGATGCGGCTGATGTAGGGCAGCGCCTGCTTGAGGCCGCGCACGATCGACTGCCGGGCGAGCGAGATCGCCACGGTCAGCGCCATCAGCACCAGGGCCATGCCGAGGGCGTACATGACGTAGACGGCCACGCCCGAGATCACGTTGCTGCGCTGGAACGTCCCCGAGACGGTGGCCAGGAAGACGGGCAGGGTGCAGCCGAGCGAGGCGATGCCGTAGGACACGCCGAAGAGGAACATCGAGCCCAGCGTGCGGCTGCGGCCCCCCTTCTCGAGCTTCGGCAGGGCCACCGTGACCTCCCAGCCGGCCACCATGGCGATGCCGAGCACCATCAGGGCGCCGCCGATCACCAGCGTGATCCAGGGAGCGATCCCGTAGACGCCGACCGACAGCCAGGTGAGCAGCATGCCGGCCACCGCGAAGAGCGCCATGAAGCCGGCCGACACCGAGGCGCCGACGGCCAGGGCGCGGGCCACGCTGGCACCCGGGCGCAGCTTGCGCTCGGCCTCGCCCGCCCCGATGAAGTACGACAGGTAGGCGGGCAGCATCGCGAACCCGCACGGGTTCACCGTAGCGAGCATGCCCGCCGTGAACGCCAGCGCGAGGCGGGCGTCGATCACGGGGCGGCCCGTCCGGTCACGAGGCGACCTTCAGGTTCTTGGCGACCCACGGGCCGAGCGCGCCACGGTCGAACTGGCCGAAGTTGTGCGCCACGATGCGCCCGTCGGCCGAGATCGCCAGGGTGGTGGGGATGTTGCTCACGCCGAAGCCCGACAGGATCAGCGCCTGGGGGTCCCGGGCGATGGCGTAGCTGACGCCGGTCTTCCTCACGAAGGCCTTGGTGTCGACCAGCGAGTCCTGCACGTCGATGCCCACCACCTTGAGCTTGCCGTGGGTGGCGTCGGCCAGCTTCTGCAGCGCGGGCATCTCGAGGATGCAGGGGGTGCACGTCTCGGAGAAGAAGTTCACCACGGTTGGGGAGCCCTTGGTGAGGGCCTTGAGGTCGGTGAGCCTGCCGTCGAGCATGAGGAGGCCGGCAGCGGGCAGCGTGCCGCCCGTGATGTTGCCCGAAGGTGCGCTCCCGGGCGTGAGGCCGAGCACCGTCCCGTGGTTGGCGGAGGTGTCGGCCTTGCGGTTCTTCGACGACAGCGACGACGCCACGAGGGCCGCGACGAGGACCACGATGAGCGCGACGAGGGCGCAGATGGCGGCGATGCGCGGGTGGAAGTGACGGGGGCGCGCCGCGTCGGCAGCGGGCCCGTCGGGGTGATCGGTGGGCATGCACGGCCTTTCCGGGGTCCTTGCACGCTATCGCCCGCCCGCGTGGGGCACCCAGGCGCGGGCCGCTGACCTGCGGAAACGTCTCGCGCAATAATTCGGTTGACGAACTCCGGAGCGCCGTGTTCCCATGGGCGGACCCGGCGGTGTGTCCACCGCCGCATCCGCACCCGTTCCGCACCCGAGGTTCCGATGGGCTCCACGCACACGATCACGGCAGGCCAGCTGGCCCACGCCGCGTCGGCGCGCCCGTCTGCCCGTGCGCAGCAGGCCGCCTTTGCCGCCAGCCACGCCACCGCCGGTACGTGGGCCCTCGACCAGACCACTGGTCGTCCGGCCCCGCGCTGGCTCGATGACGTGGCGGTGGTCGCGGTCTCGTCGGTTGCCAAGCCGTCCGCCAAGCCGTATGGCGTGATGCCGGTGAACTTCCGGACCACCGCCATCCCCCGGCCACTGGAGGCGTCGCCCTAGGTGCAAGCACCGAAGCGACTCCACTTGCCTCCAGCGGCCGCCGGGAATCCCGGCGGCCGCTTTCTTTTTCCCTCTCCTCCCGTCCCATCCCCGAGCATCCAACCCGAGCAGCACCACACGAGAAAGGCGAGCAACGATGCTCACCATCCGATCCGAAGCATCCGAGGACGAGCTCGAACCCGACACCTCCACCCGGCAGGACTGGTGGGCCGACGCTCGTTGCAACGACCAGAACGCCACCCTGACCGGGATGTTCTTCTCCGACGAGCTGCAGGACATCGCCAAGGCGAAGGCGATCTGCGCGCAGTGCCCCGTGCTCGCCCAGTGCCTCGAAGGGGCCATCGAGCGGCGTGAGCCGTGGGGCGTCTGGGGCGGTCAGCTGTTCATCAACGGCAAGGTGCTGGCCCAGAAGCGTCGTCGGGGGCGTCCGCCCAAGGTCGCCCGTCCCGAGGACCAGCTGCCCGTGGTGCCCGTGCCGGTGCACCTCCAGGGCGTGCTGCGCACCGCCTGACCCGCGTCGACCGGACCGGTGCTGCCCTCCCTCGGCAGCCCTGGTCCGGGGGCCGGGTCAGACCGGCGCGTAGATGAGCAGGCCGGCCTCTTGGGTGCGGGTCGCGTCGCCCGCCAGCCGGAGGTGCTCGAGGTGGGCGAAGGTCTCGCTCTCGGCCATGCCGCCCCACGACCGCGGCTTGAACAGCTCGTGGGAGAGGTCGACCACCGAGGCCGGGCCCAGGCGGGCCATGGCCTCGCGGAGCACGGCGAGGCGCTCCTCGTGGTGCAGCCGGATGGCGTCGACCCGGCCGTCGAGGTCGGTGAACGGGTGGCCGTGGGCCGGCAGCACGCTGCGCACCGGCGGCAGGTCGTGCATCCGCTCGAGCGACACGAAGAAGCGGGCCAGCGGGTCGGTGCCGGCGCCGATGCCCGAGATGTGCGGGGTGATGGTGGGCAGCACGTGGTCGCCCGACAGCAGCACCCCGTTGGCGGGGTCGAGCAGGCAGAGGTGGTCGGGCGTGTGGCCAGGGGTGAACACCGCCACCCACTCGCGCCCGGCGAGGGTGATGACGTCGGCGTCGGCCAGGCGCTTGGTGGGGTCGGGGGCGCGGAAGAAGTCGGGATCGGAGGCCTGGTAGGCCCGGATCTTCTCCTCCTCGATGGGGGTGCGGAGGCGCTCGCCGCTCCACGGGCTGGTGAGCTCCGCCACGGCGGCACCGGCGTCGTCGGGACGGTGGCCGTGGCCGACGGTGGTGACGACGGCCTCGACCGGTTCGCTGCCGGGCTCGTGCTCGTCGAGCTCGACGTCGGTCGACGGGTCCCACCAGTTCTGGAAGGCCCGGTGGGTGACGACGCGGGCCCCGGCCCGGGCGAAGACGTTGGCGCCGCCGAAGTGGTCGATGTGCGAGTGGGTGATCACCACGGTGTGCACGTGGCGCGGCTCGTAGCCGGCGTCGGCGAGGCGCGCGGTGAGGGCCTCGGCGGAGTCGGGACCCGGCAGCCCG
>JADGOP010000274.1 GCA_017882935.1 Actinomycetota bacterium | reverse complement strand
GAGGTCCTGGCCTTCTTCTGGCTGTGGACCACGGTGAACCTGATCAGCGCCGTGCTGGCGGTGTCGGCGTGCCTGTTCTACGTGTTCGTGTACACGCTCTGGCTGAAGCGCACCTCCAGCCGCAACATCGTCATCGGGGGCGCGGCCGGCGCGGTGCCCGTGCTCATCGGCTGGACGTCGGTGGTCGGCCACCTCGACTGGGCGCCGATCGTGCTCTTCCTCGTCATCGTCTACTGGACGCCGCCGCACTTCTGGGCGCTGGCCATCAAGTACCGCGACGACTACGCCTCGGTCGACGTGCCGATGCTCCCGTCGGTGGCCAGCCCGCACACCACCGCCCTGCGGATCCTCCAGTACACCCTGGTGCTCTGGCTGCTCACGTTGGTGTTCTCGCCGGTGGCGCACATGGGCGACATCTACCTGGCCACCGCGCTGGTGCTGGGCGCCATCTTCACCGCCATGTCGGTGACGCTGCTGCGCACCGAGTCCACGCGGTCCGCCATGCGGTTGTTCGGCTATTCGATCACCTACATCACGCTGCTGTTCGGCTCGATGGTCGTCGACCAGCTCGTGCGGCTGCCACGATGACGGGGGTCACCCCCAGGGGGTGCCGAGGCGCCGGTTACCGGCTGCCTCGGACGCCTGTGTATTGTCCCGAACCATTGCCCGTCGTTGAGCGAGGGTCCCTCTGTCCATGGCTCTGACCCAGTCCCGATCCGATGTCACGGCTGTGCCCCCGGCCCAGTCCGACGACCCGCGACCCACCGGCTTCGCCGGCGTCCTGGGCTCGGGCGACCACAAGGTCGTCGGACGGCTCTTCATCGCCACGTCGCTGCTGTTCCTGCTCGTCGCCGAAGTGCTGGGTGAGCTGGTCAACTGGGACCAGGTGAGCCCCGGGTCGCACAAGGTCTTCAAGGGCATCGACGTCAACGCGTTCGTCACGAGCCACCTCATCGGGGTGCTCTTCGCCAGCCTCATCCCGCTGTTCCTGGGTGTGGCGCTGGTGGTCGTGCCCCTCCAGGTCGGCTCCCGGGCCATCGCCTTCCCCCGCGCCGCGGCCCTGGGGTTCTGGGCCTGGCTCACCGGCGTGGTCCTGATGGGCATCGCCTACGGCATCCACGGCGGCCCCGGCGGCAGCCGGCCCTCCGGCGTCGACCTCTGGGCCCTCGCCTTCATCATGCTCATCGCCGGGCTGCTGCTCGCCTCGGTGTGCGTGATCACCACGGTGTTCACGCTCCGGGCGCCGGGCATGCGCCTCACGCGCGTGCCGCTGTTCTCCTGGGGCATGGTCGTGGCCGCCTCGATCTGGCTGGTCACCCTGCCCGTGCTCGCCGCGGTGCTGCTGATCATCTACGTCGACCACCACAACGCCGGCATCTTCCTCGGCAACGACGCCTCGGGCGCCACCTTCAACCAGATCGTCTGGGCGTTCCGCCAGCCGCAGATCTACGCCTTCGTGGCCCCGGTGCTCGGCATCATCGGCGACATCGTGCCCACCTTCGCCCGGGCCCGCGACGAGTACCGCCACCAGGTCGCGCAGACCTTCATCGGCATGTTCGCGGTGCTCGGCTTCGGCGCCTTCACCATCACCTCGTTCAACTCGGGGCCCCGCGCGGTGCTGGTCCAGACGCCGCTGCACAACCCGGTCGTCATCGTGATGTCGCTGCTCATCATCCTGCCGGTGCTCGGCCTCGCCGGCCTCTGGGCCGACTCGTTCCGCCGGGGCCACGCCGCAGGCGCCAAGCCGGCCAAGGGCAGCCCCTTGGCCTTCGCCGGCGTCACGCTGGCCCTGCTCCTGCTCGGCGTCCTCACCGGCGCCCTCATCCCGATCCAGCGCCTCAAGCTGAACGGCACGCTGTTCTCCGACGGCCACTTCGAGGTGGTGGTGGGCGCCGGCGTCACCGGTGCCCTGGCCGCCCTCTACTACTGGTCGTCGAAGATCATCGGGCGCCGCGTGCTCGACGTCGGCGGCCTCGGCGTGGCCGCCCTGGCCCTGTTCGGCACCCTGGCGCTCGCCGCGGGCAACATGCTCCCCGGGGCCTTCGGCAAGGGCGCCGCCAAGGTGCAGGGCACCGAGACGTACAACTGGATCACGGTCCTCGGCGGCGGCCTGGTGGTGCTGGCGGTGGCGCTGGCCATCGTCAACCTGCTCGCAGGCCTGCGCGGCGACTCGCTCCCCGCCGACCCGTGGGAAGGCGGGCTCACGCTCGAGTGGGCCACCGACTCGCCCCCCGCCTACGACAACTTCGTCGAGGTCCCCCCCGTCGGGTCCGAGGCCCCCCTCCTCGACCTGCGCTCCCCGGAGGTCGCCGGCTGATGGCCACCACCACCACTGCCGTCGGCTCCGACGGCATCTCGTTCGACCTCGTCGCCCCCGCCCCGCCGGCTCGGCCGCGCACGCTCCTGTTCGCCACCGCGCTCGTGGCGGCGGCCTGCGCCATGGCCATCTTCGCCGTTGTGGCGATCTACCTCGAGGCCCGCCACGGGGTCCGCGCCGGGGGACAGACCTGGCTGCCGGGCGGGTCGATCCCGCTCATCGGCCCCAACATGGCCCTGTTCACGCTGCTGCTGTCGCTGCTCTCGGTGCGCTGGGCCCACGACGCCATCGCCCACGACGACCGGCAGAACACCTGGGTCGCCATCGGCATCACCCTGCTGCTCGGCGTCGGCTTCATCAACGCCGACTCCTTCATCTGGGGCGGGCTGCACCTCGGCGTGCACAAGAGCGAGGCCGCGCTGCTCATCCTCACCGCCGGCGGCATGCACCTGGCCATGGTCATCGGCGCGCTGGTCTTCCTGCTGCTCACCGCCTTCCGCACCCTCGGCGGCCAGTTCTCCAGCAGCAACCGCGAGGGCGTGGTCGCTGCCGCCCTGTTCTGGTACGTCACCGTCGCCATCTACTGCGTGCTCTGGTACGCGATCTACGTCACGAAGTAGGAGCGCCCGCACCCCATGTTCTCCACTGGCTCGAAGTTCTTCTACGGCGCCGCTGTCGCGGCGTTCGTGGCAGCCTTCTTCTTCGCCATCGCCACGGCCGACCATGCCGTGGGCATGGCGTCGTTCACGGGCGCCCTCACCCTGGGCTACAAGGGCCGCGTGGGCGACCACGTGGGCTACGGCATCCTCGTGGCGGCAGGTGGCGTGGCGCTCTTCCTCGGCGGGGTGGCGAGCGCGATCCGCGACGGCGACCCCGAGGCCATCGCCCAGGTCGCCGGCCTCGACGAGGCCCCGCCGGTCCAGGTCCCCCGTGGCACCTCCTACTGGCCCCTCCTCGCGGCCTTCGGTGCTGCCGTCACCGTCCTCGGCGTCGTCGTGAAGTCGCCCTTCTTCATCCTCGGCCTGGTCATCCTGGGCCTGGTCGCCGTCGAGTGGACCGTGCGAGTGTGGTCCGACCAGGCCACCGGCGACCCGGTCGCCAACCGCGCCGCCCGCAACCGCATGCTCAACCCCATCGAGATCCCGGTCATCGCGCTCATCGGCATCGCGCTCTTCGTGCTCTCGATCTCCCGGGTGCTGCTGGCCATCCCCGAGGGCGGCAGCTACTTCGTGTTCGGAGGCGTGCCGCTCATGCTGTTCGCCATCGCCATCCTGCTCAACGCCCGGCCCCAGGCCGGCCGCAGCGTGGTCACCACCCTGCTGGTGCTCGGCGCCGTGATCATCATCGCCGGCGGTGTGGCCGGGCTGGTGCACGGCCAGCGCCACATCGAGCGCAAGGACAAGGGCCCGCACCTGTACCACCTCAAGGGTCAGAGCATCGGTCCCGTCGACGTGCCCGGCGTCCGCTCCACCGGGGTGATCCGATGACCCACCGTCGAGGAGACGCCATGCGCCGCCGTCCCGTCCTCCGGGCGCGCACGCTCCCCCTGGTCCTGGCCGGCCTGGCCCTCACCCTCAGCGGGTGCGCGCACAACGCCAAGCAGGACTCGCTCAACCCGCAGAGCCACTACGCCCGCACCATCCTCAACCTGGTGCTCCCGGTGTTCGCCATCGCCGGCGTGGTGCTCGTCATCGTGGTCGGCGGCACCCTGCTCATCGCCGCCAAGTACCGCGTGCCGTCCGACGCCGAGTTCACCGACGAGGACATGCCCCCGCAGATCCACGGCAGCTTCAAGCTCGAGGTGGGCTGGACCGTCCTCCCCGCGCTGATCCTGCTCGCGGTCGGCATCGCCACGGTCGTGGCCGTGTTCAACCTCGCCAAGGTGCCGCCGCCGCAGAATTCGCCGACTGAAGCTGCGCAGAACCGGTGGCGCTCTCGGCGGCCCTGCTG
>JADGOP010000273.1 GCA_017882935.1 Actinomycetota bacterium | reverse complement strand
CCGCACCCGTCGCGACGTTGCGGTCGCTCGGCGAGTTCGCCTCCGACGCGACCCTGCGCGACGCGGTGCGCCGGCTCGACCCGGCCACGCTGCGCCCCAAGGCCGGCAGCGCGCCCACCACCGCGGGGCCGTCGACCACGCTCTCGCCCCTCCCGCCGGTGACCACGCAGTCGCTCGCCCGCTGCACCTCGGTCCTGACCCACACCAGCGAGCGGCCCCTCGGCACGATGGTCAGCGCCGCGTCGGCCATCGTCGGTTCCACGCCGGTGTTGGTGGCCACGTTCCACCTGCCGGCCACGAAGTCCGAGCCCGCCGGCATCCGGGGCCTCGCCGCCGACGTCGGCACCTGCCGCGTCCGCCTCGCCATCGACTACTGACCGGCGCAGGCCGAGGGCGCACGGCTGTCCGACCTATGCTGCCCGCCATGCCTGTCGAGCCCGCCGCGCCCCCTGTCGCGCCCTCCGCCGTGCCACCGGCCGCGCCACCGGCTGCGCCGCCCTCGTGGCCCGATCAGGCCACCGACCTCATCGTGCAGACCGTCGGGACCGTGCGCGACAAGACCACCGGGCCGGCCATCACCGGTGCTCGGATGGTGGTCTACGGCACCTTCGGGGTGCTGGTGGCCATCGTGGCCTTCATCCTCGTCACCATCCTGTTGGTGCGGGTGATCACCGTCTACCTCACCGGCAACCGCGTCTGGATCACCGACCTCGCGCTCGGCGCGGTGTTCAGCATCGTCGGCATCGTGCTGTGGTCGAAGGCCGCCAAGGCGTCCAAGGGCACGGCCTGACGCACGTCGTCGCCCCTCCGGCGCGCCCGGGGCGGGCCGCGACGCGGTGCCCGTCGCCACGTCGCCGCCCGGAATACCCGTACCCGTGGGCCGGTTGGACCGGCCGTTCCCACCACTTCGTCAAGGACCCCACGTGACCAGCACAGGCGATGTCCGCAACCTCGTCATCATCGGCTCCGGGCCCGCAGGGCTCACAGCTGCGATCTACACCGCCCGTGCCAACCTCGCGCCCCTCGTCATCGAAGGTGAGCCCTCGAGCACGTCCGACCAGCCGGGTGGTCAGCTCATGCTCACCACCGACGTCGAGAACTACCCCGGGTTCCCCGAGGGCGTCATGGGCCCCGAGCTCATGGAGAACTTCCGGAACCAGGCCGCCCGGTTCGGCGCCGAGTTCCTGACCGAGCGGGTGAGCCGGGTCGACCTGTCCCAGCGCCCGTTCGGCATCTGGGTCGGCGACCCTGCGGCGCCGGAACCTACGTTCCGTGCCCAGTCGATCATCGTCTCCACCGGTGCCCAGTCGCTGCTCCTCGGCGTCGAGCGCGAGCAGGAGCTCATCGGCCACGGGGTCTCCACGTGCGCCACCTGCGACGGCTTCTTCTTCCGCGGCCAGCACATCGCCGTGGTCGGAGGCGGCGACTCGGCCGTCGAGGAGGCCACCTTCCTCACCAAGTTCGCCGACACCGTCACCCTCGTCCACCGCCGCGACCAGCTGCGGGCCTCGAAGATCATGCAGGACCGGGCCCGGGCCAACCCCAAGATCCGGTTCCAGTGGAACAGCACGGTCGAGTCGCTCGTCGGCGACGAGAAGCTTGCGGGCGTCATTCTTCGCGACACGGTCACCGGCGAGGTCTCCACCCTCGACGTCACCGGCCTCTTCGTGGCCATCGGCCACCAGCCCAACACCGGCCTGTTCAAGGGCCAGCTCGAGCTCGAGGGCAACGGCTACCTCATCACCCACGACGGCACCCGCTCGAGCGTCCAGGGCGTCTTCGCCTGCGGCGACGTGCAGGACCAGACCTACCGCCAGGCCATCACCGCAGCCGGCTCCGGCTGCATGGCGGCCATCGACGCGGAGCGGTGGCTCGAGTCCACCGAGCACGGCACGACCGATCTACCCGACTGGTGACCTCCGGGCCACCGACCTCACAGGAGGAACCCATGGCTGCCGACGGCATCCTCACCCTGACCGACTCCACGTTCGACGAGCAGATCAACGCGTCCGACGTTCCCGTGGTCGTCGACTTCTGGGCCGACTGGTGCGGCCCCTGCAAGATGATCGCCCCCATCGTCGGCGAGCTCGCCGTCGAGCAGGCCGGCAAGCTGAAGTTCGCGAAGATCGACGTCGATGCCAACCCCGACGCCAGCCTCCGCTACGGCGTGATGAGCATCCCCACCCTCCTCGTGTTCAAGGACGGCCAGGTGGCCAAGCGCCTCGTCGGCGCCAAGGGCAAGGGCCAGCTGCTCGAGGAGCTGGGCGACTTCATCTGACCGTGTCGATTGCCGGAGCGGCTCGCGTCGGCCAAGATGCGTCTCGGACCCCGCCATGCGTGGGACGATGAGGCCTTGAACACCGACCAGACCCGCCCGCCGCTGCCGGGCCTCCCGCTCGCCCAGGGAGCCTCCGGCGATGCCGTGCGCGACCTGCAGCAGCGGCTCAGCCGCTGCGAGGTCGCGCAGGTGGCCGACGCCCCCGGGCACTTCGGCACCGGCACCCTGCAGGCCGTCCACACCTTCCAGGAGCGGCAGGGCCTGCGGGTCGACGGCGTCTGTGGGTCGCAGACCTGGTCGGCCCTCATCGAGGCGAGCTACCACCTCGGCGACCGGCTGCTTTACCAGCGGGCGCCGATGCTCCGTGGGGACGACGTCGCCGAGCTCCAGCTGCGGCTCAGCGCACTGGGCTTCCACGCAGGGCGCGTCGACGGCATCTTCGGGCCCCAGACCGCGGCCGCGCTCACCGACTTCCAGCGCAACGCCGGGCTCACCACCGACGGCGTGTTCGGGCCCGACGCGCTCGACGTCCTGGGTCGCGTCGGCGGCCGCACCGGCACCACCACCAAGGCCGGGGTGCAGGAGCGCATCGACCTGCGCAGCAGCCCCCGCAACGTGGCGGGCCGTCGGGTGGTGGTGGCCGAGAGTGGCGCCATGCCCGCACTCGCCAACGCCCTCGGCCGCGCCCTCGACGACGCCGGCGCCGCCAGCCTCGTGGTGCACCACCCCGACGGCTCCGCCCAGGCGGCCGAGGCCAACCGCTTCGAGGCCGACGTGTTCATCGGCCTGGGCCTGCGCGACGAGCCCGGCAGCCGCCTCGCCTACTACGCCACCACCGGCTTCGAGTCCTCGGGCGGCCGGCGCCTCGCCGAGCTGGCCCAGGCGGAGCTGCTGAGCCTGGGCGCGCCGCCGAGCTGCGTGGTCGGGCCCATGCGCCTGCCGGTCCTGCGCGAGACGCGCATGCCGGCCCTGCTGTGCGAGGTCGGGCCCGTCCGCTGGCTCGTGGAGCACAATGCCGACGTCGCGGCGTCGCTCGCGCGTGCCGTGGTCGAGTGGTCCGACGAGCCCATCGTCGACGACCCGGTCTGACGACCACCCGGACTGGTTCGCGACAGCCCACAACCCTTTAGTCACAACCTTGACCACAGGTTGTGGAAAGCGTCCCGGGTATCTCAGGAACGGCTGGAGGTTCCGGTTCTGCGAGGCCGCGCGGCGAGGCGCGTCCCGCCGGTTCGACAGCGCGGCCACCCCAGAACAAGGTCCTCTGCTTGCTGGGTCGGACGAGCGCAAGGGCGTTGAGGCGGCTACGCCGCTCCGCGTCCCCGCTCGTCGTCCGCCGTCTCTGCCCGTTCGGTCCGGCGGCTCACGGCCTAGGAGCCGGGCGCCTCGGTCATCGCCCGATAGATGCGCTCGAGGTCCTCCAAGCTGGCGAAGTCGATCACGACCTTGCCCCGCTTGGCCCCCATCGACACGTTGACCCGGGTGTCCAGGCGTGACGACAGCAGTTCCTCGAGCTCGAGGAGACCGGGCGGGCGCAGCCGGCCCGACGCTCCCCCGCCACCCTTGCCGGGCTCCTTCGCCGGCTCCCCGCTGCGGGCCCGCACCGCCTCCTCGACCTCGCGCACCGAGAGCTCCTCGGCCACGGCACGCCGGGCCAGGGCCTCCTGGAACGACCGGTCGGGGGTGCCGAGCAGCGCCCGGGCGTGCCCGGCGCTCAGCTGCCCGTCGACGACCAGCCGCTGGATGCCGGGGGGGAGCTGGAAGAGGCGCAGGGTGTTCGACACCGCGGAGCGGCTCTTGCCGACCCGCCGGGCCAGCTCGTCGTGGGTGAGTCCGAAGTCCTCGAGGAGCTGCTGGTAGGCCGCGCCCTCCTCGAGCGGGTTCAGGTCCTGGCGGTGGAGGTTCTCGACCAGGGCCTGTTCGAGCGCCTGGGTGTCCTCGGCGGTCCGCACCAGCGCCGGGATGGTGGGCAGTCCGGCGCGCTTGGCCGCAC
>JADGOP010000272.1 GCA_017882935.1 Actinomycetota bacterium | reverse complement strand
TCGGTGTCCGACCTCGCCTCCGACGCGGCGGGCAACATCTACATCGACGACGCCGGCAACGGGGCCGTGCGCAAGGTCGACCACGCCACGCACGTGATCACTACGGTCACCGGCTCGGGCGGCCCCTGGGCGGGCCAGCTCCGGAACGGCGTCATGGCCGTCACCCCGGCCGGCGACATCTACGCCTCCGCCGTCGGCGGCACCCAGATCGTCCGGCGTGACCACCTCACCGGCGCGGTCACCCTGATCGCCGGCTCCGGCAACCTGCACAGCGGCTGCCCCGTCCCGGTGTCCACCGTCGCGGTGCCGGGCACCGTCGCCTCGATCACCCACGACGGCTTCGCCAACACCATCGCCGTCGTCGATCTCCCGGGCGCCGTCAACCCGGAGATCTGGATGATCAGCACCACCGGCGTGCTGAACAAGCTCGAGGCCAACCACGCCGCCAAGGGCAGCACGGGTGACGGCGGGCCCGTCTCGGCGGCCACGTTCACCGACGTCACCGGCGTCGACGCCGACACGCCGGGCAACATCTACCTGAACGACACCGGCGCCCACCGGGTCCGCCGCATCGACCACACCACCCACGTGATCACCACCGTCGCGGGCAACGGCACCGCCGGGTCCACCGGCGACAACGGCCCGGCCACGTCGGCGGAGATCCAGGGCTCGCTCTCGGTCGCCTCGCAGGGCGACCTCTTCATCGCCGGCGACGGCCGCATCCGTCGGGTCGACCACTCGACCCACGTCATCACGACCGTCGCCGGCGGAGGCCTCACGGTGCCCACCGCAGCGGGGATCCCGGCCGACACCGCGTCGATCAGCCCCGGCCTCTCGGCCATCGACCCGCTCAACCGGGTGTTCTTCATGAGCGGCAACAAGCTCTACCGCTACGACCCGCCGGTGCTCCCGGCCATCGTCGGCACCGTCACGTACGTGGCCGGCAACGGGGCGCTGCCCACCACGCCCGGCGAGGGCGACGGCGGACTGGCCTCGGCCGCACCGCTCTCGGTGCATGCCATCGCCATCGGGGCCGACAAGAACATCTACATCACCAGCGCCAGCACGATCCGGCGCATCGGGTCGCTCACCTCGAAGATCACGACCATCTATGCCTTCGACCCCCACCGCATGCTCCCGGGCACCTGGACGGGCACCAGCCAGCTCGACGCCCTCACGCTGACCGGGAGCGACGTCGAGTTCGCCTCGTCGATCCACAACGGCGCCACCCTGCTCGACTCCGAGGTGCGGCTCATCGTCGACGGGGCCGACTCACCGGAGAACCTGACCCCACGATGAGTCCGTCCCGGGGGGCCGTCCCACGCCGGTAGCCTCGCAAGCTGGCCGAGTGTGCCCCCGGAGGACTCGTCGTGAGCAGTGCCCAGTTCATCTTCACCATGCACAAGGTGGGTCGGTTCCACCCGCCCGACCGCGACGTGCTCAAGGACATCAGCCTGTCGTTCTACCCTGGCGCCAAGATCGGCGTGCTCGGCGCGAACGGTTCGGGAAAGTCCTCGCTGCTGCGCATCATGGCCGGCGTCGACGACGGCTACACGGGCGAGGCCCGCCTCTCCCCCGGCTTCAAGGCAGGTCTGCTCGAGCAGGAGCCGCACCTCGACGAGACCAAGGACGTCAAGGGCAACGTGCTCGACGGCGTCGCCGAGGTGGCCGGCCTGCTCACCGCCTACGACGAGGTCCTGGCGCGCTACGCCGACCCCGACGCCGACTACGAGAAGATCGGCGAGGAGCAGGCGCGGCTCGAGGCCGAGATCGCCGCCAAGGGCGCCAACGACCTCGACCGGCAGATCGAGATCGCCATGGACGCGCTGCGCCTGCCCCCGGGCGACGCAGCGGTGGCCAACCTGTCCGGCGGCGAGAAGCGCCGCGTCGCGCTCTGCCGGCTGCTGCTGTCGCACCCCGACCTGCTGCTGCTCGACGAGCCCACCAACCACCTCGACGCCGAGTCGGTCGGCTGGCTCGAGCGCTTCCTGCGCGACTACACGGGCACCGTCGTCGCCGTCACCCACGATCGCTACTTCCTCGACAACGTGGCCGGCTGGATCCTCGAGCTCGACCGCGGCCGCGGCATCCCGTTCGAGGGCAACTACTCCAGCTGGCTCGACCAGAAGCAGCAGCGCCTCGCCTCCGAAGAGCGCGCCGACTCGGCCCGCCGCCGCACCCTCCAGCGCGAGCTCGAGTGGGTCCGCATGGCTCCCAAGGCCCGCCAGGCCAAGGGCAAGGCCCGCCTCGGCGCCTACGAGAAGCTGCTAGCCGAAGCCAACGCCGCCGACGGCCGCGACGCCAAGCTGCAGATCTTCATCCCGTCGGGCGAGCGCCTCGGCGACGTCGTGATCGAGGCCGAGCACCTCACCAAGGGGTTCGGCGACCGGCTGCTCATCGAGGACCTGTCGTTCTCGCTGCCCCCCGCCGGCATCGTCGGCGTCATCGGTGCCAACGGCGCGGGCAAGACCACCCTCTTCAAGATGCTCACCGGCGACGACAAGCCCGACGCCGGCACGCTGCGCGTCGGCCCCACCGTCCAACTGGCGTACGTCGACCAGAACCGCACCCTCGACCCCGACAAGACCGTCTACGAGGAGATCACCGGCGGCCGCGACGACCTGGTGGTGGGCGGCCGCGAGGTCAACGGGCGCGCCTACGTGGCGTCGTTCAACTTCAAGGGGTCCGACCAGCAGAAGACGGTCGGGGTGCTCTCGGGCGGGGAGCGCAACCGCGTCCACCTGGCCAAGGTGCTCAAGGAGAACGGCAACGTGCTGCTCCTCGACGAGCCGTCGAACGACCTCGACGTCGACACGCTGCGCGCCCTCGAGGACGGCCTCGAGAGCTTCGCCGGCTGCGCGGTGGTCATCAGCCACGACCGGTGGTTCCTCGACCGCATCGCCACCCACATCCTGGCGTTCGAGGGCGACTCGCAGGTGCGCTGGTTCGAGGGCAACTTCAGCGAGTACGAGGACTGGCGCCACAAGGAGCTCGGTGCCGAGGCCGACCAACCCCACCGCCTCAAGTACAAGCCCCTCGCCCGCGCCTGACCCTCCCGTTCGCGAATGTTCTGTGGGAAACCCCGTCTCGAGGGCACTTTTCCCGTTCGCTACAGCAAGCACGACGCTACGTCGACGTGCTGCTACACGAAGTTCCCCCCAGAAGCACCCGTTTTCCGGGGCTTCCCACAGAACATTTTCTTCTGGGGTGGGGGACGATCAGTCGGTGAGGAGGGCGAGGACCCGGGCGGCCTGGTCGGCGGGTGAGCCGTCGGCCGGGGTGAGCACCAGGTCGGGGTGCAGCGGGGCCTCGTAGGGGTCGTCGATGCCGGTGAACCCCGTCAGCTCGCCGGCCCGGGCCTTGGCGTAGAGGCCCTTGGGGTCGCGCTGCTCGCACTCGGCCAGCGGGGTGTCGACGAACACCTCCACGAACCGCAGGCCGGCTGCGGCGTGCGCGGCGCGGGCCGCGTCGCGCCCCGCCCGGTAGGGGCTGATGAGCGGCACCAGGGCGACGAGCCCGGCCTCGGCGAAGAGGCGGGCGACCTCCCCGACCCGGCGCACGTTCTCGTGACGGTCGGCCTCGGAGAAGCCCAGATCGGCGTTGAGCCCCAGGCGCACGTTGTCGCCGTCGAGGCGGAAGGCCGGCCGCCCGGAGCGCACCAGCAGCGCCTCGAGCTCGACGGCCACGCTCGACTTGCCCGAGCCCGACAGGCCCGTGAGCCACACCGTGGCTCCGGCCGAGGCCCGGTCGGTGGCACCGACCTGCCCCTCGTGCCAGGTGAGGTCCGATCCCCCGGACGGCACGCCCGCCACCTACCGGGTGCGGTCGACCGGCGGCGGGGCCGACGCGAACGGCGGTCCGGCCACGGCCGGGTCGAGGACCAGGCCGGCCGCGACGGTGTCGTTTGTGGCCTCGTCGATGAGCACGAAGCTGCCCGTGGCCCGGTTGCTGCTGTACGGGTCGACGAAGATCGGCTGGCTGGTGCGGAGCCGCACCCGGCCGATCTCGTTGAGACCCAGCGAGGCGGCCTCGTTGTCGACCTCGAGGGTGTTGACGTCGAGGCGGTACTCGATGGCGTCGACGAGGGCCTTCACCGTGCGGGTGGTGTGCTTGACCAGGTACTTCGATCGGGGGGTCAGCGTGGAGCGCTCGCTGAACCAGCAGATCGTGGCCTCGATCTCCCGGCTCGCCTCGGGCGCGTCGGCCGCCGCCGCGATGAGGTCGCCGCGCGAGACGTCGATGTCGTCGTGGAGCCGCACCGCGATGGCGCGCCCCGCGGCCGCCTCGAGGGGTCCGTCGGCCGTGTCGATC
>JADGOP010000271.1 GCA_017882935.1 Actinomycetota bacterium | reverse complement strand
ATGCCGATGCCGATGCCGAGCCCGAAGAGCGCGGTCATGATCGGCAGCCCCATCGCGATGAGCGAGCCGAAGGCGACCAGCAGGATGACGATGGCGGCGAGCAGGCCGATGGCCTCGCTGGAGCCCATGTTGGGCTGTTCGACGAGACCGATGGGCTGACCGCCCAGCTCCACCTGGAAGCCCGGCTTGTTGGCGGCCTCGGCGGCGGCGACGAGTCGCTTCACGTCGGCCTTCTTGAAGTCGGACAGCGACTTGGTGAGCACCACCGGCGCGTAGGCCGTGTGTCCGTTGGACGAGATCTGCGCCCGGGTGGCGGGGGTGGCCGGACCGGGCGCGGTGACCTCGGCGATGCCGGGCAGCGCCTCGGCCCCGGCGACGAACGCGGCGATGGCTGCGGTGCTCGCCGGGTCGGAGATGGGGGCGGTGGTGTGGAAGACGATGCTGGCGGTGGCGCCGGCCTGTTCCGGGAAGTGCGCCTTGAGGAAGTCCTGCGCCTCGACCGACTCGGAGTGGCCGCCGCCGAACTGGTCGGTGAAGTTGCTGCCGACGGCCCCGCCGATGATCGAGACGATGAGGAGGGCCGCCAGCCAGCCGACCAGCACGAGGCGGCGGCGGTCGTAGCTCCAACCGGCGAGGCGTCCGAGGAGCGTCGCGGCGGCGTTCTTGGCTTCGGGGTGGGGAGACGGCATAGAATTCATCAGTGCTGAGTTCTAGCAGAGCTTCTCGGAGCCGTACACCCCCTCATCCGTCACACGTCCACCTGGGGCACCGATGGTGACACCGCCACTCGGGCGCCGGCCCGGCAAGCGCGACACGCGCACCGAGATCGTCGCCGCCGCACGCGAGGCGTTCCGGACCGACGGCTACGACGGCACCACCATCCGCAGCGGGGCGCGCCGGGCCGGGGTCGACCCCTCGCTGGTGCACCACTACTTCGGCGACAAGGCCGGCCTGTTCGTGGCGGTCATGGACCTGGCCCACGACCCGCGGCGGGTGTCCGAGCAGCTGGCGCTGCGCGCGGGGTCCAAGGGCGCCGGACTGGTCCTCGCCTTCCTCGACATCTGGGAGGGCCCGGCATCCACCGGCGAGCCCGGGTCGGGCTTCATCGCCATGGTCCAGGCGGCCAGCTCCGCGCCGGAGGTCGCCACCGCCCTGCGCGAGTTCCTCACCGAGCGGGTGTGGCGCCCCGACGGCGGGGCACCCGGCTGGGGGCCGGCGCTGGTGAGCGCCCAGCTCGCGGGCGTGGGCTGGGCGCGCTATGTCATGCGCGTCGAGCCGATCGCGTCCGCCACGCCCGAGGAGGTGGCGGCTCTCGTCGGGCCCACGATCGACCGCTTCATGGCCGGTGGCCAGGCACCCGAGGGGGCCGGGACCGCGACCGAGTAGCCCTCCGGCGTCAGGTGCATTACCGTTCTGCAAAGGAAGTATCGACACTCGGACTGTCAGGGAGGCCAGTCCACACGTCGTCGTCGACAGGGGGGCTGCGAGCGTGTGCCGCGGGTGCACGCCGGCCGCACGCCCGCTCCAGGCGAGTCAACGATCGAGCCGGCTCGGGCAGCGCCCGCTGCACGCCGGCCCGTGGCTGCGAGACCCCACCTCCCCGCCCGGGGCCGGTGCGAGCGGACTCGGCTTCCGTCGTCCTCCAGCACAACCCAGGTAGGGAGCACCAAGCATGAGCAAGTCGATCGCAGGGTCCGAGTCACCGTCCATCTCCGTCATCGAGGAGAGCCTGTCGCTCCTCGCCCGCCGGGCCAGCCTGCCCCGCATCCACGCGTACATGAACTCGCGCGCCGGCACGCAGCTCGACTGGTACGCCTACATCGCCCTGTACTGGATCGACGCCGCCGGCCCCATGCGGCTCACCGAGCTCGCGCACCACTTCGGCGTCGTGCCCTCCACCGTGTGCCGCCACGTGCAGCAGCTCGAGCGTGAGGGGCTCGTCGAGAAGACGGCCGACCCCACCGACGGCCGGGCCGTGCAGCTCGCTCCCAGCGACAAGGGCCGCCTGATCCTGGCCGAGCTCAAGCAGGCCCGCGAGTCCACCCTCGAGGAGAGCCTCGGGTCGTGGAGCGACAAGGACCTCGACACCTTGGCAGGCCTGCTCACCAAGCTGCGCGGCGACCTCGCCCACTTCGGCAGCGAGCCCCTGCTGGCCGAAGCCAGCTGACCGGTCGACGCCGGCGCCCAACGCGCCGGTGTCAGGTGCGGTCGAGCGCGCGCAGCACGGTGGCCGGCACCGTGAGCCGGCGGATGCCCAGCCGCTGCTCGACCATCGTGACGTAGTCGGCTTCGACGTCGGCCAGCACGGCGCGCCGCCCGAGCGTGCGTGCCACTGCGCCCGTGGTGCCCGACCCGCACATGGGGTCGACGAGGAGGTCGCCCTCGACGGTGGCCATCTTCACCAACGGCTCGTACACGGCGACGGGCTTCTGCGAGGGGTGGCCGGTCTGCTCGGTGCGGCCGATGAAGCCGACGAGCAGCGCCGACTCGATGACGCTCGGCGGGCCCGGCAGGTAGCGCAGCTTCCCCTCGGCCTGCTTCGCGAGCTGGGCCTCGTTGAGGAAGGCCTCGGGGTGCAGCACGCCGTCGGGTCGTGAGAGGTGGAGGCAGGTCATCTGGGCGCTGCGCCACCCTCGGATCACCGACGGGTTGTTCTTGTAGTACCAGGTGAGCCACGCGGTGAGGGTGAGGGGCTCCGGCAGGCGGTCGACGAAGCGGGCCACGATCTCGGGGAAGCCCCAGAGGTAGGTGTGAGGTGCCACCCGGGCTGCGCCGTCGAGGAGGCCGACGATGTAGTCGGTGTAGTCGTCGCGCGTGCCGCCGAGACCCTTGTTGTACCAGGGGTCGAGCATGCAGCAGTCGGCCCGGAGGGTGGGCGCCACGACTGCTACGGCGGTGAGCAGGGTGAGCGAGCGCTCGACGTCGAGCGGTGACAGCACGACCACGCCGTCGCTGGTGAGGCGGGCGTCGAGCGTTGCCGCGAACGATGCGAGGGGGTCGGTGGCAGCCAAGGTCCGCCAGCCTGCCAGAGCAATGGGCTCACCCGTACATGGCGTCGATCTCGCTGGCGTAGCGGCTGTTGATCCCCCGCCGCTTCAGCTTGGACGTGGGGGTGAGCACCTCGGAGTCGGGGAGCCACTCCTCGCCGAGCAGCGTGAACTTCTTCACCCGCTCTGCGCCGTTGAACTCGGACATGGCGGTGTCGACGCCTCGCTGCACCTCGTCGCGCACCTCGGCACGGTCGGCCAGCTCGTCCAACGTGGCGTAGGTGATGTCGTGCTGCGCGGCCCACACGGGGGCGACGTCGGGGTCGAGGGTGAGCAGCGCGGAGATGAACGGCCGGTCGTCGCCGATGGCGCACGCCTGGCCGACGAGCGGGACCGACGACTTGATGGCCGCTTCGAGGTTGGCGGGGCTCACGTTCTTGCCGCCCGCGGTGATGATGAGCTCCTTCTTGCGGTCGACGATGCGGAGGTAGCCCTCGTCGTCGAACTCGCCGATGTCGCCGGTGTGGAGCCAGCCGTCGGCGTCGAGCGCCTCGGCCGTCTTCTCGGGGTCGTCGAGGTAGCCCACGAACACGTTGCCGCCGCGGCAGATGACCTCGCCGTCGAAGTCGAGCGCCACCTCGCACCCGGGCACCGCGGGACCGACCGTGCCGGGCTTGATGCGCTGCGCGGCCCACGTGATCGGACCGCAGCTCTCGGACATGCCGTAGATCTCCGAGAGCGGCACCCCGAGCGCGTTGAACCACGCCAGGAGGTCGGCGGGGATGGGGGCGGCCCCGCTGATGGCCGCGTCGAGTTGGTCGAGGCCGAGCGCCTCGCGGGTGCCGCGGAAGGCGAGGTCGTCGAGGAGCTGGGCGGTGGCGAGCTCCTCGGGGGTGGCCTCGCCCCACGCCCGGTGCAGCGAGATGGGTGCGGCCAGCTCGATGCCCTCGGCGAACGTGGCGGCGTTCCCGGGGCTGGCCGCGAGGCCGGCCGACACGCCCGCGTACATCTTCTCGTACACCCGCGGCACGCCGAACATCACCTGGGGACGGACGTCGCGGAGGTGGGCGGCTAGCTGGCCGGGCTCGGGGCAGGTGACCACCTCGTAGCCGAACGCGACCATCTGGTAGTGGCTGTTCATGCGCTCGGCGATGTGCGCCATCGGCAGGTACGACACCATGCGCTTGCCCTCGTAGGTGTCGAACTGCAGGGCCAGCCGGAGGCACTCGTTCGTCCAGCACACGTTGGCGTTCGAGATCATCACGCCCTTCGGGGGGCCGGTGGTGCCCGAGGTGTAGATGACGGTGGCCAGGTCGTCGGGCGACC
>JADGOP010000270.1 GCA_017882935.1 Actinomycetota bacterium | reverse complement strand
CCCGATGTGCCGGTGGCTCCGCGACTGGTCCAGGACGGCACCGAGCCGTTCAGCCAGCCAGCAGGCCTGGTCAGGGTGTGGTGAGCAGTGCGTCGGCCCGGAAGAAGCCGCCGACGTTGATGCCGATGGGCTGTGCGGTCGGTCCGACGCCGGTACCGTCCCACCAGCCGCCCGCGTGGGTGCCGTCGCCCACGATCTCGACCCGGTACTCGGCGGACTCCACCTGGAAGCCGTAGCTGCCGTCGGCCGCGGTGGTCGTCGTCTGCAACGGGCCCGGGAGGTCGTGGTTGGCGGAGAAGAGGCGCACGGTCAGACCGGCGACCGGTCCGTTGGCGTCGGTCACGATGCCACCGATCGAGCCGCCGTAGCGGACGTAGCGCACGCGGTGGTTCGCGGAGTCGACGATGTAGAGGTTGCCGGCCGTGCCGTAGGCGATCCCGGCCGGGAAGTACAGGACCGCGCTGAGCGGGTTCCCCCCGTCACCGGCGTAGCCGAAGGAGTTGGCGGTGCCCGCCACGGGGATGATCATCCCGTCGGAGGCACGGACCTGCCGGATCACGTGGTAGCCGGTCTGCGCGATCGTGAGGTTCCCGTCGAAGTCGAGCGCGAGCGCCGTCGGGTCGCCGACGGTGGCGGACGTCGCGGGACCGAAGTTGCCGGCGAAGCCAGCGGTGCCGTTGCCGGCAATGGTCGAGATGGTGCCTGTCGAGTTCACCTTCCGCACGCGGCTCGTGCCGCTGTCGGCGATGTAGAGGTCGCCGTGGATCTTGTCGAAGGCGAGCCCCTTCGGGTAGCGGAGGCCGGCGGCAGCAGCGGGTCCACCATCGCCGCCGTAGACGCCGCTGCCGTCGCCCGCGAAGGTCGTGATGGTGCCGGACGAGTCGATCTTCCGCACCCGCTGGTTGTTGGTGTCGGACACGTACACCGACCCGGAGCCGTCGACAGCAAGGCCGGTCGGCCCGTCGATCTGGGCCGAGGTCGCAGGTCCGCCGTCGCCCGAGAAGCCGGCCACGCCGGTGCCGGCGATGGTCGTGATGGTGCCGGACGTATCGACCTCGCGCACCCGCTGGTTGCCCTGGTCGGCGATGTAGAGGTTGCCGGTGCTGTCGGTGGCGAGTGCCGTGGGGGCGAAGATCTTCGCGCTCGTCGCGGGCCCGCCGTCGCCCGAGTAGCCGTTGCTGCCCGTCCCCGCAACGGTGGTGACCGTGCCGTCCCAGGCGATCATGCGGATGCGGCTGTTGAAGTTGTCGGCGACATAGAGCTCACCGGCCGGGCCGTATGCGATCGCGGTCGGGCGGTTGAACTGGGCCGCGGCGGCCGGCCCGCTGTCGCCCGAGAAGCCGGCGACGCCGGTGCCGGCGTAGGTGTCGATCCGCCAGAGCGGGCCCGGGAAGCACCCGGTGAGCGACAGCATGGCGACGCCTGCCAGGGCACACATGCCGATCCGGGTCGTCGCACGCCGGAGCGTGGATGTGGTGCGAACCGCCATGGCTTCCTCCCCCTACGCCGAGCCATCACCCTTCGAGGGCACCCTGACGGTACCGACCCGTCGCGACAAAGACAAGGGTCAATGACGCGACAGGTGGAAGTCAGCTTGGTGGACGCAACCGCCCCGTCGGCGCCCACCGGATCTGGTTCGCTGCGACCTCGCCGACTGACCGACCCGCGTTCTGGGGACGGATATGTGCGCCATGCGCACATATCCGTCCCCAGAACGCATGGCTCCAGTCGGTCGGGCTGGGGTCAGGTGGGGTAGGTCTCGATCTCGGTGGCCTTCACCGAGGCCCACACCGCGTCGCCCTCGGTGAGCGCCAGCTCGGCGACGGCCGCGGGGGTCACCTCGGCGATGAGCGGCACCTCGCCGGTGAGGCGCACCCGCACGCGATCGCCGAGCAGGTCGAACCCGGTGATCTCGCCCGGCCAGTGGTTGCGGGCGCTGCCCTCGGGTGGCCGGCGGTGCACGGTCACGGCGTGGGGGCGGATGAGCGCCAGGACCGGACCCTCGGCGGGATCGGCCACGACCAGCGAGCCGGCGTGGTCGTCGAGGCGGACGGTGGTGCCGTGGGCGTCGCCCCGCAGCAGGTTCACGCCGATGAGGTCGGCGACGTAGCCGGACCGAGGGCGGGTGGTGACCTCGGCGATGCTGCCGCTCTGGGTGATGGCCCCCTGCTCGAGGATGAGGACGCGGTCCGCGAGCGCGAGCGCGTCGAGGGCATCGTGGGTGACGAGCACGGTGGCGCCGTCGAAGTCGGCGAGGTGGCGCCGCAGGTCGCGGCGCACCGTGGAGCGGGTGGTGGCGTCGAGCGCGGCGAGGGGCTCGTCGAGCAGCAGCAGCCGGGGGTCGGATGCGAGCGCGCGGGCGAGCGCCGCCCGCTGGGCCTGCCCTCCGGAGATGTGTCGGGGCCGGCTGCCCGCGAGCTCACCGACGCCGACCCGGTCGAGCCACTCCTTCGCCAACGCCCGCGCACTCGCCGCCGGCGCGCCGGAGGACCGCGGCCCGAACGCCACGTTCTCGAGGACGGTCAGGTGGGGGAACAGCAGGTGGTCCTGGAACACCACGCCGACGGGCCGGTGCTCGGGTGGGACCAGGGTCCGGGCGCCCGGGTCGTCGACGACCTGGCCGTCGATGGTCACGGTCCCGGCGTCGATCGGCTGGAGCCCGGCCAGGGCCCGGAGCACGGTGGTCTTGCCGGCGCCGTTGGGCCCGAGGATCGCCAGGACCTCACCGGGTGCCACGTCGAAGGCGACGTCGAGGTGGAGCCCACCGAGGTCGATGGTGAGGTCGGCGGAAACGGTCACGACCGCTCCAGCCAGCGGTCGCGCAGCGCCACGATGACCACGAGCGACACGACGAGCAGCACCAGGCTGAGCGCGATCGCCAGGTCGGGGTCGCCCTCGAGTGCGAGGTACACCGCGAGCGGCAGGGTCTGGGTCTTGCCGACGATGTTCCCGGCGAAGGTGATGGTGGCGCCGAACTCGCCGAGTGCCCGGGCCCACGACAGCACCGCACCGGCGATGACCGAGGGCACGATCAGCGGCAGGGTCACGCGGCGGAACACGGTGAGGCGGCCGGCCCCGAGGGTGGAAGCGACGTCCTCGTAGCGCCGGTCCATCGAGCGGAGGCCCGCCTCGACGGTGATCACGAAGAAGGGCAGCGCGACGAACGTCTCGGCCAGGATCGCGCCCGCCGTCGTGAACGTGAGCTGGATCCCGAACCAGTCGTAGAGGTGCGCACCCACGAGGCCACGGCGGCTGAACGCGGCGAGGAGCGCGACGCCACCGACGACCGGAGGCAGCACCAGCGGGAGCAGCACGAGACCCCGGACCAGGGCGCGGCCGGGGAACGTCACGCGCGCCAGGATCCAGGCCAGCGGCATGCCGAAGGCGACCGACAGCGCGGTCGCGCTCAGGGAGCAGACGAGCGAGAGGCGCAGCGCACTGCGGGCATCGGGCGACGTGAGGTCGTGCCCGAGCGTCGACCACGAGGCCCGGTCGACGAGCCCCAAGAGGGGGAGGACGAAGAACGCGACCGTGACGGCCGCGACGGCGACGACCGGCAATGGTGGCCGTCGTCGCGCCGGGGTCATGGAGCGCCGAAGCCGGCGTCCTTCAGCACGGCCTGCCCCCGGGGTCCGAGCACGAAGCTCATGAAGGCCTGCGCGAGCGCCTGGTTGCTCGTGGCCTTGATCACGGCGATCGGGTACCTGGCGACGGCGTTCTGCGTGGCCGGGATGGCGACCGTGCTCACCGTCGAGCCGGCCGCCTCGCCGTCGGTGACGTAGACGACGCCCGCGTCGGCATCGCCGTTCGCCACCGCAGCCAATGTGGCCTTGGCGTTCTCGCCGCGCGTGATGCTCGACGGGGGGATGGTGATGCCGGCTCCGGCGAGGATCTGGGTGGCGTACGTGCCGCAGGGCGCCTTTGCCGCGCACAGCGCCACCGTGCCGGCGCTGGCGAGGTCGGCCAGCGTCCGGATGCCCTTCGGGTTGCCCGGCTTGGTGACGATCACGAGCTCGTTGGTGGCGAAGATCTGGCTCGGACCCGAGAGCAGGCCCTTGCCGGCCAGCTCCTGCAGGGTGGCGGGGTCGGCGAACGCGGCCACGTCGGCCGGCGCGCCGCTCTCGATCTGCGCCTCGAGCTGGCCCGAGGAGCCGACGTTGACGTTCACCGTCGAGCCGGGGTGGGCCTTGACGAAGTCGGACCTGATCGTGCCGAACGCCCCGGTGAGCGACGATGCCGCCGACACGGTGATCGTGCCTGAGGCCGTCGACGGGCCCCACGTCGCGGTGGACCCGGATGCGCTGCCCGACGTCTTCGAGGGGCTGCACGCCGGCGCGACGAGGCCCAGG
>JADGOP010000018.1 GCA_017882935.1 Actinomycetota bacterium | reverse complement strand
TTCCGGACGGCGCAGGCGGCGCTGGATCGAACCGAGGTGGGAGGCGATGACGCCGGTGGATGACGAGGCGCCACGGCGCAGTACCGAGTTCGTGCAGTCGCTCGAGCGCGGTCTCGCCGTAATCCGGGCGTTCGACGCCGAGCATCCCGAGCTGACGTTGAGCGACGTCGCGCGCAAGACCGGTCTCACCCGGGCGGCCGCACGGCGGTTTCTGCTCACCCTCGTCGACCTGGGCTATATCCGCACCGACGGACGGCGCTTCGCGCTGCGACCGCGCATCCTGGAGCTCGGCTACGCCTACCTGTCCAGTGTCGGGCTGCCCGAGGTGGCGCAACCGCACATGGAGGCGCTCGTCGCCCCCTCGATGACCACCACTGCAGCCCCGGCAGGCTGGCTGTCGTCGTACCAGGCCCCACCCGGCGGGTACGACGAGATGGTGGCGCGCGACGGCCGCGTGCGCGACGCCTGGGCCGGCGTCGCCACCGCCCTCGACGAGATGGGCGTGGCCGAGCTGCGGCAGCGCCACCGCGACGCGGTCCGGCTGCTGCGCAACGACGGCGTCACCTACAACGTCTACGGGCACGGCGTCACCTACGCCTCCGACTGGAGCCTCGACCCCATCCCGCTGCTGATCGGCAGCGGCGAGTGGGCGGCGATCGAGCACGCGGTCACCCAGCGCGCCGAGCTCCTGGACCTGCTGCTGGCCGACCTCTACGGACCGCGCGAGCTCATCCGCAAGGGCATCATCCCGGTGGAGGTGGTCGCCGGGCACCCCGGCTTCCTGCGCTCGTGCGACCGGGTCGGCCTGCCGGGCGAGCGGCAGCTCCTGTCGTACGCCTGCGACCTGGTCCGCGATCCGAGCGGGCAGGTCCGGGTGCTGAGCGACTTCGCGCAGGCGCCGTCGGGCTCGGGCTACGCGCTCGAGAACCGCATGGTCACGTCGCGGGTGTTCCCGAGCCTCTACCGCGAGGCGCAGGTGCACCGGCTGGCCCCGTTCTTCCGCTCCATGCGCTCGGCGCTGAACGCGGCGGGGCCCGAGGGCATCGACGACCCCCGCGTGGCCATGCTCACGCCCGGGCCCTTCAGCGAGACCTACTTCGAGCACGCCTACCTGGCGACCTACCTGGGCTACCCGTTGGTCGAGGGCTCCGACCTCACGGTGAAGGAGGGCCGCCTGTGGCTCCGGTCGCTGACCGGCCTGGAACGCGTCGACGTGCTCGTGCGCCGCGTCGACGGCTGGTACTGCGACCCGCTCGAGCTCAAGTCCGACTCGCGGCTCGGCGTGCCCGGCCTCGTCGAGGTGGCGCGCCGCGGCGGGGTGTCGGTGGCCAACCCCATCGGGGCGGCGATCCTCGAGAACCCGGGCCTGCTCCCGTTCCTGCCCCGGGTCGCCGAGCACCTGCTGGGCCAGCCGCTGGAGCTGCCGTCGGTGACCACGTGGTGGTGCGGCACCCCCGCCGAGCGCTCCCACGTGCTCGCCCACCTCAGCGAGCTGGTGGTGCGCCCCATCGGGCAGCGCGAGAGCCGCGATGACATCCACGGCTGGGACCTCGACGAGGCCGGGCGCGACGCCCTGCGGCGGCGCATCGAGGCCAAGCCGATGGCGTTCGTGGCCCAGGAGGCGGTGGCGTTCTCGTCGGTCCCGTGCCTGGCGAGCGACCGGGTCGAGGGCCGGCCCGTGGTGCTGCGCTCGTTCGCGGTGGCCCGCGACGGCTCCTACAACGTGATGCCGGGCGGGCTGGCACGGGTGGCCGCGCTCCCCGAGGAGCGCGGGTGGGCAGGACTGGCCGGCGGCCTCAGCAAGGACACCTGGGTGCTGGCGTCGGAGCCCGAGCCCCAGAGCGGGCTGTGGCTCAACCGCGGCCCGGGCCTGGCGGCGCTCGACCCGGCGAAGGCGATGCCCGCCCGTGTCGCCGAGAACCTCTTCTGGCTGGGTCGCTACGCCGAGCGGGCCGAGGCCACGGTGCGGCTGGTGCGCGCCATCCTCGACCGCCGCAACGACTTCGCCAGCGGCCTCAACGAGCCGGGCGCCGAGTGCCTGCTCGGGCTCTTCGTGGCGCTCACCCGCCTCAGCGGCACCACCGACGTGGAGGCCGCGGCCAGCGACGAGCTCGACCACGGCCTGCTGGCGGTGGTCAGCGACCCCGGTCGCACGGGCAGCCTGGCGTACACGCTGCAGTCGCTGCTGTCGGCCATCCAGGGGGTGCGCGACCAGATGTCGGCCGACACGTGGCTGGTGGTGGCCGACCTCGAGCGCCAGCTGGAGGCGCTCGACACGCGCCGCGTCGACCCCTACGCCACGCTTCCCGCGGTGCTCGGCGACGTGATCCGCAGCCTCCTGGCGCTCCAGGGCCTCGCCTCCGAGAGCATGGTGCGCGACCCCGGCTGGCAGTTCATGGACGCGGGGCGGCGCCTCGAGCGGGCGATGCTGCTCGTGTCGCTGGTGCGCTCCACCGTGGTGCCGGTGCGCGGGGTGGGCGCCGAGAGCCTCATGCTCGAGTCGCTCCTCGTGGCCGGCGAGAGCATCATCACCTACCGCCGCCTGTACCGGTCGCGGGCCCAGGTGGAGACGGTCCTCGACCTGCTCCTGCTCGAGCCCGACAACCCCCGTTCGCTGGCGTACCAGCTCGACCAGCTCACCGAAGGCGTCAGCGCGCTGCCCCGGCCCAGCCAGGTGCGGCTGTCCGACGAGGAGCGCCTGGTGCTCGAAGTCAGCACCATGCTCCGGGTGG
Source organism: Actinomycetota bacterium (assembly GCA_017882935.1). Taxonomy (GTDB): domain Bacteria; phylum Actinomycetota; class Acidimicrobiia; order Acidimicrobiales; family Iamiaceae; genus JADGOP01. Next base: position 11,024 of record JADGOP010000018.1, on the reverse strand, counting down.
CCGACACCGCGGGGCTGGCCCAGCCCTCGAAGTCCGATCCCGCCCTGCGGCTCAGCCTCGACGACCTGCTGGTGGCCATCGAGACCCTGCTCGCCCACGCGGCCGACGCGATCGAGCGCAGCCACTTCTCCCGCCCGGAGGAGGGTCGTCTGCTCGTGGCCGGACGCTCGATCTCGCTCGGCGAGCCGCTCGCCTCCTCGATGCCATGAAGCTGCGCATCGTCCACCGCACCAGCTACCGGTACGACGCCGATGTGTCGGCCAACTACAACGAGGTCCACCTCGTCCCGCGCAGCCTGCCCACCCAGACCTGCCTGTCCAACGAGCTGGTCATCGAGCCACACCCGTCCGACTTCCACGAGCGCGTCGACTACTTCGGCAACGGCGTGGCGTTCTTCTCGGTGCAGTCGCCGCACCGGGCGCTCACCGTGACGGCCACCAGCACCGTCGAGGCCACCGACCGCCCCGTCGAGGGCGAGGGGTGGTCGGGCGAGTCGTGGGAGCAGGCGCTGGCGCGCTTCGCCGACCACGCCGACACCGAGCTGGTCGAGGCCCGGCCGTACGTGCTCGACTCGCCGCTGGTGGCGGTGGGGGAGCGGCACGCGGAGTACGCGGCGCCGTCGTTCACGCCCGGCCGCCCGGTGCTCGAAGCGGTGCGCGACCTCACCGCGCGCATCCACGCCGACTTCGCCTACCGCCCCGGTGCCACCACCATCGCCACCGAGCTCGACGACGTGCTCGACCAGCGTGCGGGCGTGTGCCAGGACTTCGCCCACGTCGCCATCGCGGCGGTGCGGTCGATGGGGCTCCCGGCGCGCTACGTCAGCGGCTACCTCGAGACGTCGGCGCCGCCCGGGCGCGAGAAGCTCACGGGGGTCGACGCCTCGCACGCCTGGTTCTCGGTGTTCGCGCCGGGGACGGGCTGGGTCGACTTCGACCCCACCAACGACCGGGTGCCCAACGAGCGCTACGTGACCACCGCCTGGGGTCGCGACTACGCCGACGTGACGCCGATCAAGGGCATCGTGTTCTCGTCGGGTGGCGGCCACGAGCTGACGGTGGCGGTCGACGTGGTGCGCCTCGAGGCGTAGCCGGGGCCGGCCGGGCGCGTGGCCCGCCCGGCCGCGCTAGATTCGGAATCACAGCCGTGTCATTCGTCCACAGTCGGTGGACAAGTCCTGTGGAACGACTGTGGGTAACCGACACGCTGACCTTCGAGGGAGACCTCCGTGGGCGATTCCTTCACCCACCTCCACCTGCACACCGAGTACTCCATGCTCGATGGCGCCGCGCGGGTGAAGGACGTGGTCGCGGCCGCGGCCGCCGACGGTCAGCCGGCCGTCGGCATCACCGACCACGGCAACATGTACGGGATCCTCGACTTCTACCAGGCCTGCCGTGACCAGGGCGTGAAGCCGATCCTCGGCACCGAGGCCTACCAGGCGTACGACTCGCGGCTCGACCGGCCGTCACGCCGGGGCCGCGTCGACGACACCGGCGGCGAGGCCGGCGGCGGCCAGAAGCTCTACTACCACCTCACCCTGCTGGCCGAGAACGAGGTGGGCTACAAGAACCTGATCCAGCTGTCGAGCCGGGCCTACCTCGAGGGCTACTACTACAAGCCCCGCGTCGACTGGGACCTGCTCGAGGCGCACCACGAGGGCCTCATCGCCACCACCGGCTGCCTCGGCGGCCAGGTCCTGCAGTCGCTCCTGCAGGGCGACTACGACTCGGCGGTGAAGAAGGCCGCCCGCCTGCAGGACATCTTCGGGCGCGACAACCTCTTCGTGGAGATCCAGGACCACGGCATCCCCGAGCAGCGCCAGACCAACCCTCAGCTGCTCGAGATCGCCCGCCAGATCGGCGCCCCGCTGCTCGCCACCAACGACAGCCACTACACCCACCGGGCCGACGCCACCGCCCACGACGCGCTGCTCTGCGTGCAGACCGGCTCCCTGCGCTCCGACCCGAACCGCTTCAAGTTCCACGGCGACGAGCACTACCTCAAGTCGTCGGCCGAGATGCGCGACCTGTTCCGCGACATCCCCGAGTCCTGCGACAACACCCTCTGGATCGCCGAGCGCTGCGACGTCGAGATCTCCTTCGGCAAGCCGCTGCTGCCCGACTTCGCCATCCCGGAGGGGTTCACCGACGCCACCGCCTACCTCGAGCACCTCACCGTCGAGGGGGCCCGCGCCCGCTGGGGCCAGCAGCTGCCCGATGCGGTGGTCGAGCGCCTGGCGTTCGAGCTCAAGGTCATCGCCGACATGGGGTTCAGCTCGTACTTCCTCATCGTCTGGGACCTGATCCGCCACGCCAAGGACAGCAACATCCGCGTCGGCCCCGGCCGTGGCAGCGCCGCCGGGTGCGCGGTGGCGTACTGCCTGTCGATCACCGAGCTCGACCCCATCAAGTACGACCTGCTGTTCGAGCGGTTCCTCAACCCCAGCCGCATCTCCATGCCCGACATCGACATGGACTTCGACTCCCGCTACCGCGACGAGATGATCCGCTACGCCGCCGAGCGGTACGGCCGCGACCACGTGGCGCAGATCGTCACGTTCAGCCAGATCAAGGCCCGGGCCGCAGTGCGCGACGCGGCGCGGGTGCTCGGCCACCCCTACGCGGTGGGCGACAAGATCGCCAAGGCCATGCCGCCTCTCGTGATGGGCCGTGACACGCCGCTCGAGGCCTGCCTCGAGCTCAAGCCCAAGTACGAGGACGGCTACAAGATGGCCGCCGACCTCCGGCAGATGTACGACGTCGACCCCGACGCCCGCGAGGTCATCGAGGTGGCCCGTGGCCTCGAGGGGCTGCGCCGCCAGGACGGCATCCACGCGGCCGCGGTGGTGATCACCAAGGACCCGCTCACCGACTACCTGCCCATCCAGCGCAAGCCCGAGTCGGGGCAGGACCCCGCCGACGCGCCCGTCGTCACGCAGTACGAGATGCACGGCGTCGAGGACCTGGGCCTGCTGAAGATGGACTTCCTGGGGCTGCGCAACCTCGACGTCATCTCCGACACCATCGAGCTGATCAAGTCGTTCGAGGGCATCGACCTCGACATCGACCACGTGCCGCTCGACGACGAGCCCACCTACGAGCTGCTGCGCCGCGGCGACTCCATCGGCGTGTTCCAGCTCGAGGGTGGGCCCATGCGCGCCCTCATGCGGTCCCTCGCGCCCACCGGCTTCGAGGACGTGGCCGCCCTGGTGGCGCTGTACCGGCCGGGCCCGATGGCCGCCAACATGCACAACGACTACGCCGACCGCAAGAACGGCCGCAAGACCGTCGACCAGCTCCACCCCGACGCCGAGGACATCCTCGGCCCCACCTACGGGCTGATGATCTACCAAGAGGCGATGATGCGGATCGCCCAGCGGTTCGCCGGCTACTCCCTCGCCGAGGCCGACAACCTCCGCAAGGCCTGCGGCAAGAAGGACCGTGCGCTCATCGCCAAGGAGCGGCAGAAGTTCGAGGCGGGGTGCGACAGCACGGGCTACGGCAAGGAGCTCGGCAAGCAGTGGTTCGACATCATCGAGCCGTTTGCCGACTACGCCTTCAACAAGAGCCACTCCTACGGCTACGGCCTCGTCAGCTACCAGACGGCCTACCTCAAGGCGAACCACCCGGCCGAGTACCTCGCGGCGCTGCTGACCAGCGTCAAGACCAACCTCGACAAGGCGGCCGTCTACCTGGCCGAGTGCCGGTCGATGGGGCTCACGGTGCTGGTGCCCGACATCAACCGCTCGCAGTCCGACTTCGTCCCCGCCCGCCTCGAGGGCGGGGAGGTGGTCATCCCGTTCGGGCTGTCGGCGGTGCGCAACGTGGGCGCCGGGCTGGTGTCGCACCTGCTGGCCGAGCGCGACGCCAACGGGCCCTTCGTCGACTTCTACGACTTCTGCAGCCGGGTCGACGCCACGGTGCTCAACAAGCGGGCCATCGAGTCGCTCATCAAGGCCGGCGCCTTCGACTCGCTCGGCCACCCGCGCAAGGGCATGTTGGTGGTCTTCGAGCAGATCGTCGACCAGGCCCTGGCCCGGCGCCGCGAGGAGGAGAAGGGCGTCATGAGCCTCTTCGACGACCTCGGCGGCACCGAGGAGACGCCGCTCTTCGACGAGCGCGTGCCGATCCCGCCGCTCGACTTCGACAAGAAGGAGAAGCTGGCCTTCGAGAAGGAGATGCTCGGCCTGTACGTGAGCGACCACCCGCTCATGGGCGCCGAGGACGCGCTGCGGCGCCGCACCGACGGCACCATCGAGGAGCTGGCCGAGCTGAGCGACGGCACCAGCCGCATCGTCGGCGGGGTCGTCACCGGGCTGCAGCGCAAGTACACCAAGAAGGGCGACCTCATGGCGGTGTTCACGCTCGAGGACCTGCGCTCCACCATCGAGGTGATGGTGTTCCCGAAGACCATGACCTCCATCGGGCACCTCCTGGCCGACGACGCCGTGGTCATCGTGCGGGGGCGCGTCGACAAGCGCGACGAGACGCCCAAGCTCATCGCCGTCGACGTCACGGTGTTCGACGGCATCGTCGACGGGGCGCCGCCGCTGCGCATCAAGGTCCGCCCCGAACGCCTCGACGAGCGCTCCATCGGCAAGCTCAAGGCGCTGCTGTCGGAGTTCCCGGGCGAGTCGCGGGTGTTCCTGCACCTCGACGACCGCCAGGTGCTGCGCCTTCCGGTGGCGCACTGCGTGGAGACCGGCACCGCGCTGTCGGCCGAGCTGCGCGTGATGTTCGGGCCCGACGCCATCATCGGCTGACCGTTCGGACCTGGCCTGGACCGGTCGGGGCGCAGACCCCTGACCAGCCAAGTTGCACCGAACGGCGGAACCTAGTGGACTAGAGGGGTTCCATTCATCCGTACGGGGGGTCGAGGCTGCATATGGCGACCGACGTCGAGACCAAGGACTGCACCGCGCTGGGCGATGCCGAGCTGGCCGAGATGGCGGACATGTGTGCCGAAGGGCCACACCGCTACGAGGTGGGTCTGCTGTCGAAGCAGGCCGAGGCATGGGTGCTCGTCACCCTCGCGCGTGAGAACGGCAAGCTCAAGGGCTTCTCGTTCAGCACGCTCGAGCGCATCGGGGGCACCCCCAGCGTCATCATCGGGGTCGCCTCGGTGAAGCGCACCGCCAAGCGCGACACCGTGCTGCGCGGCATGATCACCGAGCAGCTGCGCCGGGCCGTGCTCGCCTTCCCCGACGAAGACGTGCTCATCGGCACGCGCTTCGCCACGCCGGCCGGGTTCGAGGCCTTCCGGGCGCTCACCGACATCGTGCCGCGCCCCGAGTACGTCGCCACCGGCGAGGAGCGTGCCTGGGGCCGACGCCTCGCCAAGCGCTTCGGCATCGACAGCGCCGCCTACGACGAGCACAGCTTCGTGGCCCGCGCCGACGAGAAGCCGCCCGCGCTGTTCTCGCACGACGCGATCAAGCCCGAGAAGGTCGACGGGGCGCTCCACGTCCTCTTCGCCGACGTCGACGCCGACTCGGGCAGCGTGCTCGTGGCGTTCGGCTGGGCACTCGCCGACGACCTCGTCAAGCTCGGCAACTGAGCCCCACCCCCACTCGTTGGACCTGAGCGACGTCGTCCGCCGCCGGCGGATGCAGCGCAACTTCGACGCGCGCCCGGTGCCGTCCGCGGCCGTCGATGCCCTGCTCGACCAAGCGCGCCGCGCCCCGTCGGCCGGCAACGCCCAGGGCACGGCCTTCGTGGTCCTCGAAGGGCCCGCGCAGACGGCCCGCTACTGGGACCTGACGCTGCCGCCCGAGCGACGCGAGGGGTTTCGCTGGCCGGGCCTCCTCGCCGCACCCGCGCTGGTGGTGGTGCTCACGTCGCCGGCGGCCTACGTCGACCGCTACGCCGAGCCCGACAAGGTGGCCAGCGGCCTGGGCGACGATGCCGGGGCCTGGCCGGTGCCGTACTGGCACGTCGACGCGGGCATGGCGGTGCAGACCCTGCTGCTCGGCGCCGTCGATGCCGGGCTGGGCGCCTGCTTCTTCGGCCTGTTCGACCACGAGGCCGCAGTGCTCCACGCCCTCGGGGTGCCCGAGGGCTGGCGGGCCGTCGGCACGGTGGCCCTGGGTCACGCGCTCCCCGACGAGCCGGGCCGCTCGGCCGGTCGGGCCCGGCGCCCCCTCGACGAGGTCGTGCATCGCGGTGGTTGGTGACCCCGGGGTGGTGCCGGGCGCTACCTTCCGTCCATGACCGACGTCGACCTGTCCGCGCTCACCAACCGTCAGATCGTGCTGGCGCGGCGACCCGAGGGGCTCGTGTCGCGCGACGACTTCGACCTCGTCGAAGGGGCGGTCCCGGAACCGGCCGACGGGGAGGCCGTGGTGCGCACGCTCTGCCTGGGCATCGACGCCACGGTGCGGACCTGGCTCAACAAGGGCGAGGGCTACCTCCCCGCGGTGGAGATCGGCGAGGTCGTGCGCTGCAGCGGCGTCGGCCGCACGGTGGCCTCACGCAGCCCCAAGTTCCCCGTCGGCGGCCTGGTGTACGGCCTGCCCGGCTGGCAGGAGTACTCGCTCGCCCGCGACGACGGCCTGTCGACGCCGATCGGCACCGAGGGCGACCCGGCGGCCATGCTCAGCGTGCTCGGGGCCACCGGGCTCACCGCCTACTTCGGGCTCACCGAGGTCGGCGAAGCCAAGGCGGGTGAGACCGTGGTGGTGTCGGCCGCAGGCGGCGCGACCGGGTCGGCCGTCGTGCAGATCGCCAAGATCCTGGGGTGCCACGTGGTGGGCATCGCGGGCACCGACGAGAAGTGCGCCTGGGTGGTCGACGAGCTCGGTGCCGACGCGTGCATCAACTACCGCACCGAGGACCTGCCGGCCCGCCTGCGCGAGCTGTGCCCCAAGCGCGTCGACGTCTACTTCGACAACGTGGGGGGCGACATCCTCGACGCCGTGCTCGGCGCCCTGGCCCAGCACGGTCGGGTGGCCCTGTGCGGGGCCATCTCGGTCTACAACGAGGCGGGCCGCCCGCCGGGGCCGTCGAACTACCTCAACCTCATCTCGCGCCGCGGCAAGATGCAGGGCTTCATCTCCCTCGACTGGTGGGACCGCTTCGGCGAGGCCACCGAGCAGCTCAAGGCCTGGGTCGACGAAGGCAAGCTCCACTACCGCATCCACTGGTTCCACGGGCTGCGGCACGCCCCCGAGGCCCTCAACGCCATGTTCACCGGCGAGAACGTCGGCAAGATCCTGATCGAGGTCGCCAAGGACGAGTGACCCACCGACTTCTGGGGACGGATAAGTGGCGCAGGGCCACCTATCCGTCCCCGAAACGCGGGAGGAGGAGGGGCGCGGAGGTGTGGGTCAGCCGGGGGCGAGCTGGGCGGCGAGCTGGGCGGGGTCGGCCGTGGGCAGGTCGCAGGTGAAGTCGCGGCAGACGTAGGCCCGGGCGGGGGCGTCGGGGGTGGGCTCGCGGCCCTCCCACAAGGGTGACGCGAACGGCTCGCCCCAGGCCACGACCGCGCCCGGTCGCCAGGCGGCGCGGACGGTGGCGAGCAGCTCCGGTGCCGCGCCCGCCACGACCACCTCGGTGATGCCGGTGGTGTCGAGGTCGACGGCGGCCAGGAGGTGCCCGAAGCCGGTGGGGTACTGCCCGGCGAAGCGTCCGGTGAGCGCCAGGATCCGCGCTGCGGCGGTGGTGTAGCGCCCGGCGCCGGTCAGCGCCCCGAGTCGGAGCAGGGCCACCGCAGCCGCGCTGTTGGCCGAGGGGATGGGGTTGTCCTGCAGGTCCTTGGGCCGGGTGATGAGCTGCTCGCCGTCGTGGGCGGTGGTGAAGACGCCGCCGTCGGCGGGGTCCTCGAAGCGGTCGAGCAGCGCGTCGGCCGTGGCCCGTGCCTCGGCGATCCAGCGCGCCTCGCCCGTGGCCTCGGCGAGCCGGGTGAAGGCGTCGACGAGCGCCGCGTGGTCGGCGGCGAAGGCCAGGTGCCGGGCGCCGCTGTCGGCCTGCCAGGACCGCAGCCAGCGTCCCTGCTCGTCGCGCAGGTGCCCGAGCAGGAAGGTGGCGGTGGTGACCGCGGCCTCGATCCACTCGGGCCGGTCCGCGGCGGCGCCGGCTTCGGCCAGGCTGGCGACGAGCAGGGCGTTCCACTCGGTCAGCACCTTGTCGTCGAGGCCGGGACGCACGCGGCGGGCACGGGCATCGAGGAGCTGCCGGCGGGCGGCCTCGATGTGCTCGGGACGGACGAGGTCGCCGCGGTGGTGCATGCGGTTGAGGATGGTGCGGGCCTCGAAGTTGCCCGCCTCGGTGACGTTCCACCAGCCGATGGCGGCGGCGGCCAGGTCGGGGTCGTCGGCGAGCACCTCGCTGATCTGGGCCGGCGTCCAGAGGTAGAAGCGGCCCTCCTCGCCCTCGCTGTCGGCGTCCTCGGCGGAGGCGTAGGCGCCCCCGGGCCGGCGCAGGTCGCGCTGCAGGTAGCCGACCGTCTCCTCGACGACCTGGAGGTGCCGGGCCTCGCCCGTGAGCTGCCAGGCGTGCAAGTAGGGGCGCAGCAGCAGCGCCTGGTCGTAGAGCATCTTCTCGAAGTGGGGCACCAGCCACACCGGGTCGACGGAGTAGCGCGAGAAGCCGCCGCCGAGGTGGTCGTAGATGCCGCCGGCGGCCATGGCGTCGAGGGTGGTGACGGCGGCGTGGAGGGCGGCGGCGCTCCCGGCGCCCGCGTGGTGGCGCAGCAGCACGTCGATGGCCATGGCCTGCGGGAACTTGGGCGCCGAGCCGAAGCCACCCCACTCGGGATCGTGGAGGGCCAGCAGGTTCTCGACCGCGTTGGTGACCACCCCGGCGTCGGGTGCCTCGCCTGCGGTGGCGTGGGTGGACCCGAGCGCCTCGGTGACGTGGCTGGCCTGCTCGAGGAGGTCGTCGCGCTGCTCGCGCCAGGCCTGGTCGACGGCCCGGCAGAGGTCGGTGAAGCCCCGCCTGCCCGGCACCGAGCGCGGCGGGAAGTAGGTGCCGCAGAAGAAGGGGCGCCCGTCGGGGGTGGCGAACACCGTCATGGGCCAGCCGCCGGAGCCGGTCATGGCCTGGGTGGCCTCCATGTAGACGGCGTCGACGTCGGGCCGCTCCTCGCGGTCGACCTTGACGTTGACGAACAGGTCGTTCATGACCGCTGCCGTGGCCGGGTCCTCGAACGACTCGTGCGCCATGACGTGGCACCAGTGGCAGGCGGAGTAGCCGATGGACACCAGGAGGGGACGATCCCGCTCTCGGGCCGCGGCGAACGCCTCCTCGCCCCACGGGTACCAGTCGACCGGGTTGTCGGCGTGCTGGCGCAGGTAGGGGCTCGTCTCGGCGGCGAGGCGGTTGGGCATGCGACCAACGTAGAGGCACGCGTCGCCGGGCCCACGGGCGTAGCTTCGACGCGCATGGAACTCCGCCTGGACGGCAAGGTCGCGCTCATCACCGGTGGGTCGCGGGGCATCGGGCTGGCCATCGGCCGGGCGTTCGCCGAGGCGGGCGCGCAGGTGATGCTCAGCAGCCGCAAGCAGGAGGCGCTCGACGCCGCGGCGGCCGGCATCGACGGCGACGTCGCCACCTTCGCGGCCCACGCCGGGCACCCCGAGGAGGCTGCGGCCTGCGTGGCGGCCACGGTGGCCCGGTTCGGCCGCCTCGACGTGCTGGTCAACAACGCCGCCACCAACCCCTACCAGGGGCCCACGCTCGACATCGACGTGCCGCGGCTGGCCAAGACCGTCGAGGTCAACTTCCAGGGTCCGCTGCTGTGGACCCAGGAGGCCTGCCGGGCTGGCCTCGCCGAGGGCGGGGGATCGGTGCTCAACATCGCCTCGATCGGCGGCCTCACGGTGGAGCCCAGCCTGGGCATCTACAACGCCACCAAGGCCGCGCTGCTGCACCTCACCCGCACGCTCGCCAAGGAGCTGGCACCGGCGGTGCGGGTGAACGCCATCGCCCCGGGGCTGGTCAAGACCGACATGGCCCGGGCGCTGTGGGAGGCCCACGAGGAGGCGGTTGCGGCCCACGTGCCCGCACGACGGCTGGGTGAGCCCGAGGACATCGCCAACGCCGCGCTGTTCCTCAGCTCCGACGCCGCCAGCTGGATCACGGGGTCGACGCTGGTGGTCGACGGCGGCATGATGCTGGGGTCATGAGCCCCGCAAAATCCCGCGGTCACCGTGGCTCGTAGGACTGTCGTGCAGCCTCTGTCGGATGAAGCGGTGTTGGCCGGTGTCGCCGCAGGCGACGCCGATGCCGCGGCCGTGCTCGTGCGCCGCTTCCAGGCCCGCGTGTACGGCCTCGCCCGCTCGATCGTGGGCGACGTCCAGCTGGCCGAGGACGTGGCCCAGGAGGCCTTCGTGCGGGCCTGGCGCCACGCCCCGTCGTACGACCCCTACCGCGGTGCCGTGGCGCCCTGGATCCTCACCATCACCCGCAACGTGGCCCTCGACCTGCTCCGCAGCCGTCGGGTGCGACCCACGGAGCCCCTCGACGGCCACGTGGCCCGGCTCCTGTCCGACGACCGGCTGCCCGACGACCTGGCCATGGCCTCGGCCGACACCCGCCGCGTCGTGGCCGCCCTCGCCACCCTGCCCGAGGGCCAGCGTCGGGCGGTGGTGCTGGCCAGCTACGCCGGGCGCACCGCGCAGGAGGTCGGCGAGATCGACGGCATCCCGCTCGGTACCGCGAAGACCCGCATCCGCCAAGGGCTGATGCGCCTGCGCGAAGCGCTCGCGGTCGACGAGGAGTCGTTCCGATGAGCGCGGCCTGGACGTGCGAACAGGTGCAGGAGAACGCTGCAGAGCTGGCCCTGGGCCTCAGGGTCGGCCCGGCGCGGGCCGACGCCCTGGCCCACCTCGAGCGCTGCGACGCGTGCCGCGCGCTCGTGGGCGACCTCACCCGCGTCGTCGACCACCTCCTGCTCACCGGTCCCGTCGAGGAACCGCCGCCCGGCTTCGAGGTGCGCGTCCTCGAGCGGCTGGCCGGCGCGCCGGCCGCCACCGGCGGCGCAGTGCCGCTGGCCGCCACCCCGAGCCGCCGGCGCCGTCGCCC
>JADGOP010000269.1 GCA_017882935.1 Actinomycetota bacterium | reverse complement strand
AAGGCCCCGGCGAAGAAGGCCGCGCCGGCCAAGAAGGCCCCTGCGGTCAAGGCCGAGCCGAAGAAGGTCAAGCCGTCGTTCAACGCCAAGTTCCTGGCCCAGCAGGAGAAGGCGCTCTACGAGGAGCGGGCCACGTACACCAAGCAGTTCGAGTCGCTGCGGGCCGAGGCGGCCTCGCTCGTCGACGACTTCGAGTCGGGCGACGTGCAGTTCGACGAGGAGTCGGGCGAGGGCGACACCATCAACATCGAGCGCGAGCGCGACCTCGCCCTGTCCGAGGGTGCCCGCCACCAGATCGGCGAGATCGACCACGCGCTGGGCAAGTTCGCCCTCGGCACCTACGGCATCTGCGAGGTCTCGGGCGACAAGATCCCCGAGGAGCGCCTCGAGGCCATCCCGTGGGCACGGGAGCGGGTGGAGTACAAGACGGGCGGCTTCACCCGACGCTGATCGCGTCGCCCTCCGCTCCGGTGACCCGCACCCTCTCCGCCCGTCGGTCCGACCTCACCGTCGCGCTCATCGCGGCGGGGGTGGTGATCGTCGACCAGCTCTCCAAGTCGTGGGCCGAGCGAAACCTCGAGACCCGCACCATCCACGTGGCGTGGACGCTCCAGTTCGCGCTCGCCCACAACACCGGCGCGGCCTTCAGCCTCCTGTCGGGACGAGGAGCGGGCCCGGCCATCGCGCTGCTGGCGGTCATCGTGGTGGTGGTGCTGGCCCGTTCGAGCCGCTCGCTGCGCACGCCAGTCGGCACCGTCGCCGTGGGCCTGGTCCTGGGTGGCGCGCTCGGCAACCTCTGCGACCGCGTGTTCCGCTCCCACGGTGGCTTCCTGCAGGGCGGCGTCGTCGACTTCATCGACTTCCAGTGGTGGCCGGTGTTCAACGTCGCCGACGCCTGCATCGTGGTCGGCGCGATCACCCTGGGCGTGGTGGCCGTGTTCACCCACGAGCCGTGAGGTACGACGAGGTCGTCCCCACGGCCCTCGCCGGAGAGCGCCTCGACCGGCTGGTGGCGATGGTCGTCGGCTGCAGCCGGGCGCAGGCCGCGGTGCTCGTCGACGAAGGCGCGGTGACGGTCGGCGGCAAGGTGTGCACCTCGCGCTCGGTGAAGCTGGCCGAGGGCGACGAGGTGGTGATCGAGGCGGCCGGCGCGGTCGCCGACGTGGCGCTCGCAGGCGACCCTTCGGTGGCCGTGGACGTGGTCTACGAGGACGATGACGTGATCGTGGTCGACAAGCCAGCCGACCTGGTGGTCCACCCGGGTGCGGGGAACGACACCGGGACGCTCGTGCAGGGCCTGCTCGCCCGGTACCCCGAGATCGCCGACGTGGGCCAGCCCGACCGTCCCGGCATCGTGCACCGCCTCGACCGCGGCACGTCGGGCCTGTTGGTGGTGGCCCGCTCGCAGCGGGCCTACGAGGCCCTGGTCGCGGCGCTGTCGACGCACGCGGTGGAGCGGGAGTACAAGGCGCTGGTGTGGGGCCACCCGGAGGCCACCAGCGGCCTCGTCGACGCCCCCATCGGCCGGTCCACCCGCGAGCCCACCCGCATGGCCGTGTCGAACCGCGGTCGCGAGGCCCGCACCCGCTACGACGTCGAGGTCATGTTCGACGAGCCGGTGCCCGTCGCGCTGCTCACGTGCCGGCTCGAGACCGGCCGCACCCACCAGATCCGGGTGCACCTGCAGGCCATCGGGCACCCCGTGGTGGGCGACTCGCGCTACGACGGGCTGCGCGAGGCGATCCCGCTGCGGCGCCCGTTCCTGCACGCCGCGCGCCTGGCGTTCGCCCACCCGGTGACGGGCGAGCCGATGTCGTTCACGTCGCCGCTCACGCCCGACCTCGAGGCGGTGCTGGCCACCCTGCGCTGACCGTGCTGGAAGGCCGCGCGGCGGGACGGTCAGACGGGGGAGGGCCAGGCGGCCTTGCCCTGCGCGATGCGGGCGATGTCGGCCAGCGTCGAGGCCTCGAGGAGCAGGCGCATCTGCTCGCCGACGTCGGCCCAGATGGCCAGCAGCACGCACTGGCCCTCGTGGTCGCAGGCGCCGTTGGCGTGCGGCTCGCCGAAGTCGCCCACCACGATGGGGCCGTCGACGGCGCTCACGATCTGGGCCAGGGTGATCTCCTCGGCCGGTCGGGCCAGCACGTAGCCGCCGCCGACACCCCGCTTGGAGCGCACCAGCCCGGCGCCCTTGAGGGCCAGCAGGATCTGCTCGAGGTAGGGCTGGGGCAGGCCCGTGCGGTCGGCGATGTCGCGCACCGAGGTGGGGCTGCTGCTCTCGTCGTGCAACGTGAGCGACAGGAGGGCCCGACACGCATAGTCACCTCGGGTCGAGACCTTCATGCCACCATGTTACGGCCCGACCGGTAGGTTGACCGTCCCAGCAGATGGAGAGGACCGGCGTGGAGGACCAACCAGACCTTCCCGACTACGCCGGTGCCTGCATCAGCAACGTCGTCCCCGCGCTGCTCGAACCGTCGGCCGACACGCCCTCGTGGCTGCCCACCGTGGCGGCCGACGCGAGCCAGGTGGTGCTGCTCGTCCTCGACGGGCTGGGCTGGGACCAGCTGCAGGAACGTCGCCACATCGCCCCCACGCTGGCCGGCATGGCCGGGGGCTTCATCCGCACCGTGGCCCCGTCGACCACCGCCGCGGCGCTCACCAGCATCGCCACCGGGCTGCCCCCGGGCGAGCACGGCGTCATCGGCTACCGCGTGGCCGTCGGCACCGAGGTGCTGAACATCCTGCGCTGGACCACGGCCAACGGCGACCAGCGGCGCACCATCGTGCCCGAGGAGCTCCAGAAGAACGAGCCGTTCCTGGGGCACCGCCCGCCCGCCACCACCCGCGCCGACTTCGCGGGCTCGGGCTTCACGCGGGCCCACCTGCGCGGCGTGCGCCACCACGGCTACCGCGTCACGTCCACCATGCTCGTCGACGTGCGCAACCTGCTGCGGGCGGGCGAGCCGTTCGTCTACTCGTACTACGAGGGCATCGACAAGGTCGCCCACGAGTACGGCCTCGGCGAGCACTACGACGCCGAGCTGGCCTACGCCGACCGCCTGGTGGGCGACCTCATCGCCCAGCTCCCGCCCGGGGCGGCGCTGGTGGTCACCGCCGACCACGGTCAGGTCGAGGTGGGCGACAACATCGTCGAGCTGCACCGCGACGTCACCGGTCACGTGGCCTTCCAGTCGGGCGAGGGGCGCTTCCGGTGGCTCCACGCCCGCGCCGGGCGCGCCACGGCCCTGCTCGAGGCCGCCCGGGCGCGCCACGGGGGCCAGGCCTGGGTCCACTCGCGCGACGAGCTGATCGACGCCGGCTGGTTCGGCCCGGTCGTCACCGGCGACGCCCAGCGCCGGCTCGGCGACGTGGCGCTCGTCGCGCGCGGCACGCTGTCGTTCTTCGACCCGCACGACTCCGGTCCGTTCAAGCTCATCGGCCGCCACGGCTCGCTCACCCCGGCCGAGATGCGCGTGCCGCTCGTCGCCGCCGGTGGCTGACCACCACCCGGGCGCTAGCTTCGCCACGGTGCCCGCCGGACCCGTAGCCCAGGAGCTCTGACATGACCGATCCCACCACCAGGACCGACGAGGAGTCCGCCGCAATCCGGCACGGGGAGATCGTGAACGTGGGAGGCGACGGCGCCACGCCACCCGTCGAGGAGGAGCACCGCGAGTCGGTCGACGAGCCGGCCAAGGTGATGCGCATCGGGTCGATGATCAAGCAGCTCCTCGACGAGGTGCGCACCCTCGAGCTCGATGAGCCCGCCCGTGACCGGCTGCGCGTCATCTACGACACCTCGGTGCGCGAGCTGGGCACCGCGCTCTCGCCCGACCTGCGCGACGAGCTCGGGCGCCTGGCGCTGCCCTTCGGCGACGACGAGCACCCATCCGACGCCGAGCTGCGTATCGCCAAGGCGCAGCTCGTGGGCTGGCTCGAGGGGCTCTTCCACGGCATCCAGGCCACCCTGTTCGCCCAGCAGATGGCAGCCCGCCAGCAGCTCGACGAGATGCGCCACCAGCTCACCGCAGGTCCCGGCGGTCCGGGCCCCGGCGGCCGCCCCGACGTGCCGGACGACCGTCCCGGCACCTACCTCTAGCCCGACCTCGACGTGGCCGGGGTGGATGCGTCGGAGCAGCCGGTCGCCGTCGGCGCGCCCTTCGCGGGGGCCGTGGTGTCGATCGAGGTCGCGGTGGGCGAGTGGGTGGGCGTCGGCCAGACGGTGGCCGTGCTCGAGTCCATGAAGATGGAGCACCCCGTCGGCGCCACGGTGGCGGGCATCGTGGTGGCCGTCGCCGGCGCGGCGGGCGATGCCCTGCAGCCCGGCGACGCCCTGCTGTCCATCCGCCCCGCGGCTGCGCCTGCCGGCGCCACCTCCGGGACCGCC